>JAIINY010000001.1:0-43427 GCA_022741625.1 Prevotella sp.
TCATAGGCTGAACTGTACAATCCTTTTTCCATTTCTTGTTCGTTTTATATCGGTTATTTCTAACTATTTTATTATTGATATGCTTGCTCATGAACTCCCGCTACGGCTCTGCCGCTAGGGTCGTTCTGGTTCTTGAAAGAGGCATCCCACGCCAGGGCTTCGGCTGTAGAGCAGGCTACGCTTGGCACGCTAGGCACACTCTTGGCAGCGCTGTCGCTTGGGAAATGCTCGGCGAATATAGAGCGATAATAGTACTCCTCCTTGTTCTGTGGAGGATTAATAGGGAATCGCTCGGCAGCATGCGCCATCTGCTCGTCGCTGACGGCAGATGCCGTAATCTGCTTCAGGGTATCAATCCATGAATAGCCCACTCCATCGGAGAACTGCTCCTTCTGTCGCCATGCCACTTCTTCTGGAAGCAGATCGGCGAATGCCTCACGAACCACCTTCTTCTCGATGGTCTTATCCGGACACATCTTCAGCACAGGGTTCATACCCATCGCTACATCCAAGAACTCCTTGTCGAGGAAAGGAACACGCCCCTCGATGCCCCAGGCAGCCAAACTCTTGTTGGCTCTCAGGCAATCGTAGAGATAGAGCTTGCCGAGCTTGCGCACGGTTTCCTCATGGAAAGCCTTGGCATCCGGTGCCTTGTGGAAGTAGAGATAACCTCCGAATACCTCATCGGCACCCTCACCGGAAAGTACCATCTTGATACCCATGCTTCGGATGACTCTCGCGAGGAGATACATCGGGGTAGAAGCACGAACGGTGGTTACATCGTAGGTCTCGATAAAATAGATGACATCACGGATGGCATCCAGACCTTCCTGGATGGTGTAGTTGATTTCATGATGCACGGTTCCGATGTGATCGGCCACCAGTCGTGCCTTTGCCAAATCAGGCGCACCCTTCAAACCCACGGCAAAGGAGTGAAGTCGAGGCCAGTATGCCTTGGTTTCGCCACCGTTCTCCACACGGGTAGAAGAATATTTCTCGGCTACGGCAGAGATGACGGAAGAATCGAGACCACCGCTGAGGAGAACACCATAAGGTACATCACTCATCAACTGGCGCTTTACAGAAGTCTCCAGGGCATCGTGAATCTCCTTCACGGCAGCCTCTTCCTGAGGTTCCGCAGCCTTCAACTGTTCTGCAGCGTTCTGCTTATCATCAATCTGATACTTCTTCTGCATGGCAGCATACTCAAACCAGTCGCGGGTGTAGTAGCGCTTCATGCCAGGATTCTTGCTGTAATAATAATGACCCGGGAGGAATGGCTCGTAGTGGTCGCACTGCCCCTCGAGCGCCTTCAACTCGCTTGCCACCAATACTTTTCCATCTTTATCATAACCAATATAAAGAGGAATTACACCGATAGGGTCACGGGCGACGAGGAACTCATCACGCTCGGCATCGTAAAGGGCGAAGGCAAAGATGCCGTTCAGTTCTTCGAGCATCTGGGTGATACGGGCGTGAAGGGCATCCTCACCTTTATATATAAGGGTATCAAAGTCGGAATCTTCTCGCATCTCACGATAGAGAGAAAGAATCACCTCACAATCGGAACCCGTCTGATACTGGTATTTACCGGCAAAGCGGGCACGGATATTCTGATGATTATAAATCTCACCGTTTACGGCAAGCACCTGTTTCTTATCGGGTGCAAACAAAGGTTGGCGACCACTTTCTGGGTCAACAATGCTCAGGCGCTCATGTGCCAGGATAGCAGAACCACCACAGTAGATTCCGCTCCAGTCTGGTCCACGATGGCGAATCTTCTGACTCATACGAAGTGCTTGCTGTCGCAATTCAGGAGTCTGCTCCTGAATATTGAAGATAGATACGATTCCACACATAATATCTTTTCCTTTCTTTTACGGTTGTTTTTATCTCTTTTTACCTAAAACAAATAACATTTTGTTATGTTTCGTCTGCAAAATTACCACTTTTTGTCAATATACAAAAGATTTTCATTACCTTTTGTCTTAAGAAAAGGAGAGTAATTACATATCAGTACGTATTAAGACGTTTAAACTTTCATTTTGAAAGTACAAACAATATTATTCATTTCAAAATAACACAAAGAGAGAAAAACAAGATAAAAGGATACATTTACTTTTATTGGGGGATTACAAATCCCCCATCAATACAATGAAAGTTTAGTTAAAAAATATATAGAATAGTGCCGCTTTTCCCATTTTTTTAGTATCTTTGCAACATTATTGTGTTTTATTATAAATAACCTAATTTATTCAATTATTCCGTAGATGTTACTATAGCATTATGAGAAAGAAACTTATAAATCTTTTAATGATGACCTGCGTGCTAGCCGGCGGCTACTCTCAGGTATCGCTTGCTCAACAGGCTAAGTCGGGCAAGCTAACCCAGTTTGTCAACCCCCGAATCGGAACAGGTGGACATGGACACGTTTTCCTCGGAGCCAACGTTCCGTTCGGATATGTCCAGCTAGGTCCTACAGAACCATCCCGCGGATGGGACTGGTGCTCCGGCTATCATCATTCTGACTCCATCCTCATCGGTTTCGGACATCAGCACCTGAGCGGTACTGGTATCGGTGACTTAGGTGACGTGGCTTTCCTGCCCGTAGTAGATGGCAACCAGAAAGAAATCAAGTTCAGTCACGACAACGAGAACGTGCGTCCTGGATACTATGCAGTCAAACTGCAACAGCCTAATGTATGGGTGGAGCTGACCGCTACCCAGCGTGCCGGCTTCCAGCGCTATACCTTCGGTGCCGATGCACAGCAGGCACAGTTGGTACTCGACCTGAAACAGGGTATCGGTTGGGATGCAGCCAAGGACTTCAATGTAGATAACACCACAGCTACCACCGTGGCTGGTCACCGTTTCTCAAAGGGATGGGCGAACGACCAGAAGGCATTCTTCTTCGCAGAATTCTCCCAGCCTGTTACCGTGAAGCCACTGGGCACCGGCAGATGGCTGATTACCGCTGCTGATGTCACCAAGCCATTGTTGGTAAAGACCGGTTTGTCGGCTGTGAGTGCAGAGAATGCCAAGCTGAACCTGGAGAAAGAGATTCCGGGCTGGGATTTCCGTCAGGTAGTAGCTGATGCAGATGCTGCCTGGAACAAGGAATTGGCTAAGGTGAACATCGAGACCAGCGATTCTATCTCCCGCCGCATCTTCTACACAGCCATGTATCATACCATGACCGCTCCATCTGTCTTCTCAGATGTCAATGGTCAGTATCGCGGTGCCGACGGTAAGGTCTATGACGGTAACTTCACCAATTATACCACCTTGTCACTCTGGGACACCTATCGTGCAGCTCATCCACTGATGACCATGATCCATACCGACATGTTGCCAGATATGGCTAGCACCTTCATCAATATCTATCGCCAGCAGGGCAAGTTGCCAGTATGGCATCTGATGGGTAACGAAACCAACTGTATGGTGGGCAACCCTGGCATTCCTGTTCTTGCCGATATGGTACTGAAGGGCTATGTGAAGGATAAGGAAGGAGCCTACGAGGCTATGAAGAAGTCGGCTATGCTCGATGAGCGTGGTTTGGGATTGCTCAAGAAGTATGGTTATCTGCCATACGACAAGGAGCCTACCAAGGAAACCGTAGCCAAGGGTCTGGAATACGCGCTGGCTGATGCCTGTGTGGCAAAGGTGGCTCGCATGCTGGGCAAGAAGGAAGATGCCAAGTATTTCGAGAACAGATCAAAGGCTTACAGCAAGTACTTCGACAAGGAGACCGGCTTTATGCGCGGTCTGGGTTCCGACGGCAAGTTCCGTGTTCCTTTCAACCCATTCTCTGCAGAGCATCGTGAAGATGACTATACCGAGGGAAATGCATGGCAATATACCTGGCTGGTTCCACATGATGTTCACGGACTCGTTAAGCTCTTCGGCAATGAAAAGAAGTTCGTGACCAAACTCGACTCTCTCTTCATCGTTACCGGTGAGATGGGTGTCAATGCTTCTCCAGACATCTCTGGTCTGATCGGTCAGTATGCACACGGCAACGAGCCAAGTCATCACGTGCTCTATATGTACAACTATGTAGGTCAGCCTTGGAAGGCTGCCCGTCTGCTCAGACAGACCCTGGACGAGATGTACAAGGATGACTTCGACGGTTTGAGCGGCAACGAGGACGTAGGTCAGATGTCAGCATGGTATGTGCTTTCTTCCGTAGGTCTCTATCAGGTAGAGCCAGCCGGCGGCAAGTACATCATCGGCAGTCCTATCTTCGACAAGGCTGAACTGAACGTGGGCAAGGGCAAGACCTTCAACATCGTCTGCAAGAACAACAGCAAGGAAAACATGTACGTGCAGTCTGCGAAGCTGAACGGCAAGCCATACAGCAAGTCATACATCATGTACAACGACATCATGAAGGGCGGCACCCTCGAACTGCAGATGGGCAACCAGCCATCGAAGTGGGGAACCCGTCCTGCTGACCGTCCATAAGAATCAAGCACTAACTAACAAAAATATAAATAATGAGAAAGACTATTTTAACATTGGCTCTTCTTGCCTCTATGAGCGCTATGGCTCAGGAGAATGCTGAGGTAGATGTGCATGCACGCTATACCAAGGTGGTAACCCCAGTGAATGGCAAATATGAGTCAAAGCGTCCTCCTGTAGAGGACCGTCTCTTCACTTCTACAGCTGTAGAGAAGAAGATCAAGGAAGTACAGAAACTCCTGAAGAAGAATCCAAAGCTGGCGTGGATGTTTGCCAACTGCTATCCTAACACCCTGGAGAGTACCGTTCACTACCGTGTGCTCGAAAATGGTGATGATGATACATTCGTATATACCGGTGATATTCCAGCCATGTGGCTCCGCGACTCAGGTGCCCAGGTATGGCCTTACGTAGCCCTCGCCAACAAGGACGAGAAATTGAAGAAGATGCTGAAGGGTGTGATTCTCCGCCAGTTGAAGTGCATCAACATCGACCGCTACGCCAATGCCTTCAATGATGGTCCTACCGGTGCCGGCTGGCAGAAAGACCACACCAAGATGCAGCCGGATGTATTCGAGCGCAAATATGAAATCGACTCCTTCTGCTACCCTATCCGTCTGGCCTACGAATACTGGAAGGTGACAGGCGATGACTCTATTTTCGGCGAGGTATGGATGAAGGCTATCGAGAATATCCTGAAGACCTTCCACGAGCAGCAGCGCAAGGTGACAGCCAAGGCTTATCACTTTACCCGTGTTTCTGACCGTGCCTTCGATACCATCGGTTGGGACGGCTTCGGTGCTCCGGTAAAACCGGTAGGACTGATTGCTTCTATGTTCCGTCCTTCTGATGATGCCACCATCCTTCCTTTCCTGATTCCATCCAACTTCATGGCAGTTTCTTCCATGAACAAGGCAGCAGAGATATTGAAGCACGTGGCAGAGAAGGATGCTGCAAAGAAAGATGCAGCCTTGAAGATTGCGCAGGATTGCAGCAGTCTTGCTGATGAGGTACATACTGCTCTGCAGAAATATGCTATCTACAACCATCCTAAGTATGGCAAGATCTATGCTTACGAGGTAGATGGTTTCGGCAATCAGCTCCTGATGGACGATTCCAACGTTCCTTCTCTCCTGGGTATGGGATATATGGGTGATGTTCCTATGAACGACCCTATCTACCAGAACACCCGCCGTTTCGTATGGAGCGAGGACAATCCTTGCTTCTTCCGTGGCAAGGCTGGCGAAGGTATCGGTGGTCCACACATCGGTTACGACATGCCTTGGCCTATGTCTATCATGATGAAGTGCTTCACCGCACAGAGCGATGACGAAATCCGCTTCTGCATGAAGATGCTGCTGAATACGGATGCCGGTATGGGATTCATCCATGAGTCTTTCCACAAGGACGATGCTTCTAAATACACCCGTCCTTGGTTCGCATGGCAGAACACCCTCTTCGGAGAGTTGGTCATCAAGCTGATCAATGATGGCAAGGCAGACTTGCTGAACAACTTATAATACACATTATTATATATAAAGAAAATGCCGATAGTTTCTGCTGTTTCAGAACTATCGGCATTTATATTTATGCTAACTGGCGTCAAATATGCCATTTCTATTCTTCTTCTGCCACTTTCCAATCAATCAATCCCTTGCCTTCTTCGTCAAGTTCGATTCCGAGTCCTATCACCTCTCGCCTGTCAGCCTTGAAAGGCTCCATATAGCGACAATCGATAATCTGGCGAACGGCAGCTTCCTTGCCACCATTGTTTCTCAATTTCAGTTCTATCACATAGATATAGCGAGAAGTAGTTGCCACAATATCTATCCTGCCCGTGGAAAGCATGTGCTCTACTTCAACCTTCAAACCGATGGCATTGAAAATCGTACTGATGACCAGACGATAGCGCTCCTCCATATCCATGGAAGCCATCTTCTTGTTGCTATAAGGCACATCGGCAACCAATGCCTTCAATGACTTCATCGCATCCGGCAACTGCCCGGTGCCCAACTGCATATACAGATTGGCCTGCAACGACTGGATGTCTCCCATCTCTCGCATAGTCAGAGCTGGGAGCACGGTTTCGTAGAGCGCCTGCTTCACCTCTTCATTAGGGAATCCCAAAACATAGCCGAACTCATCACTATCCTTGATGGTGAGATAGCCCGACTGATAAAGGAACAAGGCCGGTCCACCACCCGTTACATCCGACGTCTCCAGGATGTTGCGCAGAACACGGCAATTCTCAAAATCACCCAAACTCAACTCTGCATTGGTGATAAACTTAGGAAGTCGGGAAGTAGCTCCGGATGCAGCCCAGAAATTAGCCAAATTCTTCGAATTCAACGCATTGATGAGACTGAAAGGATTATAAATATCTACCATATTATTACGGCTGAAGTGATACCCATCATAATACTCCTTCAGTTTGTCATGGGTCTGCTGCAGAGTCCAACCATTCACTTCCGCCATTTTCTCCAACTCTGGCATGAAATTCTCGCTGATTTCCTCTTCCGTGATACCGCAAAGAGAGGCATACTGTGGCAGGAAACTGATATTGGTCAGATTGTTGAGTGCAGAGAACAGGGAAATCTGCGTAAACTTGGTGATGCCGGTGATAAAGACGAAGCGCTCGTACTCATCGTCAGCCTTCAAAATGGCGAACACGTTTCGATACACATTGGTACATTCTTCATGCTCAGGAGTTTTCCAGGAATGCTGCAGCGGAGAGTCGTATTCATCGATGAGTACGACAACCTGCATGCCAGACTGCCGATAAGCTGTGGTAATGATGGCATCAAAGCGATCGGCAAGTTGCGCGGTAGGATCAGGCGTTATGGCATACTTTTGTTCATACGACTTAAAGCACAGATTGAGATACGAGCGGATTCCTTCAGCGCTGGCTCCTCCACGGCTCATGTCGAGTCGGATGACTGGATATTGCTTCCAGTCATCTTCCATATCCATGATTTTGAGACCTTCAAAGAGTTCCTTTCTGCCGCGGAAATAAGCTTCCAGAGTATCTACGAGCACAGACTTGCCGAATCGGCGAGGGCGGCTCAGATAGTTATACTGGTCACCATAGTTTGCCAACTCCCAGACGATGTCTGTCTTATCAACATAGACGTATCCCTCTTCCCTGATTTTCTTGAAAGACTGTACGCCTACCGGCAGTCTTCTTCGTTTGATGTTTGCCATATTCTTTTCCTCCATATATATTTTATGCAAAGATACAAAATATTCTCTTATCTTTGTCTTTCTGAGGCTTTATTTTCAGTTTCTTCACAGTTCTTGCAGTATGGCATTGTAAAATGGAGGAAAAAGGGAATGCGCCATAAGTTTATGACACACTCCCTTATATTTATGCTAACTGAAAATGACCAGTGTGGATGAAGCCTCGACAGACTATCATACCACACTGGTAGAATCATTAATTAACGTAAATCTAACTGAACTATACCGGGGGAACGAAGACCAGGCTTCAATTCACCGCCAATATAATATAATGCATGTTTTCGCATTGCCACTTGGGCTCCCGCTCTAGCCAGTAGAGGGGTTTGGTGGGAAAGAATTTCCCAGCGTTCAGTTTTCAGTTGATATGTCAAAGGACAACCGTTGAACTGATACCACGAAATGTCCTTCTTCAAATAATCAGCTTGTGCCACCTTGGAATAGGTTCCGCTGATGGCATCCCAGAAGATATCACGGTTCACGCCTCCGGCGCAGATAATCTGGGCTTCACCGTCGGGACTCACAGCCAGCATGGCAGTAGCGCCCGTCAAGGTGAGTTCCTTACCTTCGCCATTACGGGGTGCCGGAAGCGGATTCCAGCATTTATCCTGGAGTTGATAACGCAATCCAGACGTGGCAACGATGCTTGACTTGCCATTCTGATAGAAGCCGCCCCAGACATAGAGCTTGCCATCATAGGCAGCGCAGACCGGTTGAACTCTCGGTTCGCCAATCATTTCCGTTTCCTTTTTCCATTCCTGACTCTTTCCGAGTTCACAGGTGAGAACGGAAGCGGAAGGATGACCATCCTGATTGCCACCCACAACAAACAGGCGGTTGTCCATCAGACAGACGCCCATGTTATCTACCGTACAAGGCATGGCTGGCAAGGATTTCAATATCGGTTTGCCGCTCTTCTTGTCCAAATGGATACTCAAGACGGTTTTCAAACTATGTTCGCCGTTGCATCCACCAACCAGAACCAGACTATCACCAGCGGCTACCACACCACCATAAGCAGCAGGTTCAGGCAAGCGGCCTATCATCTCCCAATGTAAGGTTTCCCCGTTGCCTGTCACTTTCGCTGCATAGATACCCGAATAGTACTTCTTCTTTCCAGGTTCAGGAAAATTGCAGCCACCAGCCACTATCAGGTAGTCGCCGATGAATCCGGAATAACAAGCTGAGACACCGAGCTCATAGCCAGCCTCACCTGAAGGGAAGCCAGACAGGGACTTGATGCCCGTTTTGATTTCTCCCCGAAATGTAGATGCCGGCAAACCATCCTGGTTTACCAGATTGGCACGTGTGAAAGGTTGCCATGCATATCTTACAAATCTCGGCATCTTGAGTTCTGGGGAAGTGAGTCGAACCTTGTCTCCCTCAATCTTCACCTGAGCAGGATAGAAGAGACCATCTTCCTCTGCCATCTCGAAGCAGGATGGAGCCTTGCCGTCGGAAGTACGGAGACCATCGCCATAGGTAAATGATACCACCAGCGACTCGCCTTCTCTTACCACCTTATTATATATAGGACCCGATGGGGTTACACCATAACCGTAGGTCTGGTTCAAAGCCCAGCGACCCAATCGTTCACCTACCGGCTGTTTGTTCGTAGGATGCACATCGAGCGAATCTCCCTGGTCGGAAGATACCGCCATTCCGGTATTCGGGATGGATTTCATCAATCGGAGCTGACTGTCACGGAACCAGGTCCAGGAAGGACGGTTCAGGCTGGACAACTGTACGAAATAGAAAGGCATCTGGGGATTCTTCCAATTGCTTCTCCAACTATCCACCAGCAGGCGGAAGAGTTTTTCGTGGGTATCCATATTGTGGGCATTCGATTCACCCTGATACCAGATTACTCCCTTGATAGGATACTGCTGCAAAGGCAGGATACCACTCTCGTAGAGATAACATGGTTCGTATGGATGACGACCGAGATGAGTAGCATCGTTGGTGAGATTCCTGGCAGCCCTGCCTCTTACCCAATCCTGTATAAAGTCATTGTGCAACCAGTCTCTCAAGATAGCCGGGAACTGGGTTTCCAAGGTGTTTCTATCTACCCAGGCTTCCGTAGGAGCACCGCCGATAGCATTGCAGATCAATCCCACAGGCACCTTCAGACTATCCCGCAACATCTTACCATAATAATAAGCTACGGCAGAGAACTGGGCTGCAGTTTCCGGAGAAACCTTCTTCCAGGCAGTAGGCTTGAAATACTGCAGATGATTCAGGGAATCCAGACAGGATGCCGGCCAAGCCACATCATAGGTCTCCCATCTTCCCTTCATATCGAAAAGTCGAAAATCTGGGTCATCAGCCTGAGCGATGTCTTTCTTGCCAGTAACAGCCTGATTCAATCGGAATGCCATATTCGACTGTCCCGAACACAACCAGACCTCACCTACAGCCACATGGCGGAACTCCTTCTTCTGCTTGCCTGCCTGAATGGTCAGCGTATAATCAGTGCCTACCTGCAGAGGTTGCAGGGTAACACTCCACTCGCCACGGTTGTTGGCAATGGCAGAGGCTTTCTGTCCGGCAATGCTTACCATCACCTTCTCGCCCGTATTGGCAATGCCATGGATATCGAGCGGCACATTACGCTGCAATACCATATCATCCGTATAGAGATCGGACAGTTGAAGTCCGCCATAATTTCCAGTAATACCGCCATAAACGGTTTTAGCCAGGATGCCGGCACCTTCCGCATTCGGATGGATAGCATCCGGCAACAGATTAGGATAAGGATAGAGAGGAGCATGGAAATCAATCACTTCCGCTCCACTCACCTTTGCTACCACCTGGATAGCCTCCTGTATTTCATCATGCCACTGCTTGGTACCCGAGATAAAACGGGGATGGCGGTGGGCAATCGGAGTCATTCGAGCCAGAATAAAGCGTACCTTCGGATTCACGGAACGCAGAGAGTCCATCAGGGAAAGATAATCTTTCACGAACTCATCACGATAGTTAGGCCAGTTTCTTGGGTCCGTATCGTTGATACCCAAATGGATGACAGCAATATCTCCCTTGAACGCCATTGCCTGTCTGTACTCTTCCTGCTGCATGTACGGACGGTGTCCATGCTTCAACAGGGTAGCACCCGGCTTACCGAAGTTACCTACCAGGTACTTGTCGCCCAACATCTTCTGAAGTTGCACAGGATAAGAGAAATGTTCTCTATCCTGGATACCTGTACCATAGGTAATACTGTTACCAACACAAGCCACCTTTACTTTTGGGGCAGCTTTTTTCTTTGGGGCTGCATTCACAGTCTGGAGCCCCATCGAGAGTGCCGACAGCAAAACTGCTGCCAACACTCTACTAGGAAACTTTAACTTACCATACAACATATATATAAACCTATCTTATCTCATAATACTTTTATTTATCAACCAGAGCCGGTACTTTTATTCATCAACCAGCGCTGCCGTGAACATCCACTTCACGAGTCGGTTCTCCTTAGAGGAGAACTTGCCGACAGGAAGCTTCAGCATCAGCTTGTTCCATCCCTTCTTCAGGGTGATATCTATCGCCGGACGAGACATGTAATTCTCATTCTTCAACGTAATCTCGTTAGAGCGCTCGGTGTTCGTGTTCTCCCATACAGGAGGCATGATTTCCTTGCCGTTGATCCAGGCACGGCTGCACTTGTAATCCCAGGTGCCCTGACGGGGAGCCAGGTCGCTTTCCGAACGGCTGTAGTTCTGGAACTCCAGCGCCAGCTTCGCCTTTCTTTCCTTTGGAGAATAAATCCAGCGGGTGGCGTAAGCGGTGTGGTTCTCCTGCGGATTGGCATAGAAGCCGGGAACCAGCGTGCCCCATACATGGCGCAGATAGATGCCGTTGCCGATGATCTTGCGGGTCTTGTAAGTCTTGCCCTCATACTGATAGACGGAATCTTCCTGCTGCTCGGGTGGGAACACCTTGGTCAAGTCGCCTCCGTTAGGGAAGGCATCGGTAATCTGCCACTCGCTCTGGGTCTGGCAAACGTATGGGAAGGGAACCTCCTTCAGCCAGGTCTTCTTCTGCCACAGCAGGCGGTCTTCAAATTCCCTGAATGCAGCCAACTGCTCTGGCTCGTCTTCCCACAGCAGGGTGCCCTTGCCATCAAAATAGCAGTTGCCGCCTCCACGCCAGGCACGTTCTGCCAGGGTGAGCATATAAGGATAGAAATTATTCTCAGCCAGCAGCTGAGAGGTATTGTCTATGAAGCGGTCGTTCCAGAAGGCTACAATGCAGCCAGCCAGATCGTCGCTGCCCTCAGGCTGGTTGTAGATGCGGCTGTTGAACATCGCCACCAGGTCGGCGTAGGTATCGAAATGGTTGGCGTAGTGGTAGCGGCAGTCGATGGCAGGGATGCCCTTCTGTGCCTTTCCACGATAGCTCCAGAGCTGCGTCATGTCGATTTCACCCGGCTTGTAGTTCCAGCCAGGGTTATAGGAGATGACCTTCTTGCCCTTGGCGCGAATGTATTTCACCATCATCGGAACGAAATCCGGATTGGTGAACTGAACCTCGTCGGTTCCTATATGGAGATAAGGTACATCAAAAGTAGCACATACCTCATCGATGATATCTTTCAGAATCTGCGTGCCCTGCTCACTCTGCATATCGGTCTTGAAGGTACGCTCAAAGGCAGCACTGTGTCCTGGCATATCGATTTCCGGAATCAGGAGCACCTGGTGCTGCTTGCAGAATTCCACCAGCTGACGAGCCTCATCCAGGGTATAGAACTTACCCTTCTCACGCTCCATGTTTTCAGGCGCATTGAGCTGCGGATATTTCCTGCATTCCAGTCGCCAAGCCTGGTTTTCGGTGAGATGCCAGTGGAAGACATTGATCTTGTATCTGCTGAGGAGACTGATTTCACGCTTCAGTTCCTCTACAGGAATGTAGCTTCTGCCCACATCGTGCATGAAGCCGCGGATGCGGAAGGCAGGCCAGTCGATGATGTCACACTGTGGCACCCAAGTCTTTTTGTTTTTAGTGTATTTCAATTGTTCTAGTGTCTGCCGTCCCCAATACATACCCTTAGGAGTAGTAGCCTCCAGAATGATCTTCTTAGGAGTAATAGACAGATGGTAAGCCTCCTCTTGAAATTTCGCTCCATCAATTTGGGCTACAATTCTTTCTTCTACCGCCATTTTGGCGTTAACCTGTTTGCCATTGAAGCTGTACTTCTGCGGCAGAGGCAACAATGAAGATGGATGATTGGCACTAATGCCAGCCATACACCAAAATACAGATAACAAAAATAGAAAGAAACGATTCATAATTAGGTTGAATTAAATGGATGAAATCATATCAATGATAGAGAGAAGAGCTGCATACCGAAAAAGGTATAAAGGAGAGGGGATTTGACTCCCCTCTACCTTTTTATATATAATCAAACAAGATGATGTGCCTTTAAGGCATTACCATTTTCTGTCTTATCTTTCATAACCAGGAGTCTGGTGCAACTTGCTATTCAAGCCAAGTGTATTCTCGTCGATAGGCCACAACAATTTGCTTGCCTGAGCAGAGGTATATTTGGTAACATACTCAGCACCCATCAGTCGGAGGTCGTACCAACGCTTGCCCTCGAAAAGGAACTCGCGGCATCTCTCCTTCAACACAGCCTCAATGACATTTGCATCGCTGCCTACGAAAGAGTTGTTGGCATAGAATGTAGCGTCTTTTATTTATATTCCTATTTTACTTTTATGCAGGCTTCTTAGTAGCCTGGGTTCTGCTGGTCAGCCAATTCCGCGTCTGAACCCAACAAGCCCTTGTCGAGAGGCCAGAGGAGCAGGTGCTCATCCTGGGTTGTTCCATTCAGTACAGGAACATTTGTCTCTATAAGGTTGCCGTTGATGTCAACCATCCATGGATTTTTGGCTGTGTCAAGACCGAAGCCGAGACATCCCTCTGGCTGGAATACGAAGTGATCCTTCTGCGAACCACCCTTAACGGTGGTCAGACGACGGAGGTTCCACCAGCGCTGGCCCTCAGCTACGAACTCCTTGTCCCACTCACGCATCAGAGCGGTCTCGTTGGCCTTGAAGTCACCTGCCTTGTAGCCATAAACGTTCTCATCCCAGTTGCTGCCATAAGCACGCTCGCGCACCTTGTTGATGTACTTCATCATGGCTGTGTTGTCGCCAGCATAGTTGGCACATTCAGCGGCATACAGATAAGCCATAGCCAAACGATAGATAGGCATGTCAACAACCATTGTGTAGTATGTGCTGCCGTTAGGTATTGATGGACGGAACTTGCAAACGAATGTACCAGCCAACTTATGCTTGCCGTCCTTCGGGTCGAAGTTCTCAAGATACTTAACATTGTTGTCACGCTCCTCCTTAGTGAGATTCCACTGCGGATAGAACATATTCACACGTGAGTCTTTCTCGTCAAACTGATAGTAGAGTGAGTTCTTGTAAGTGTAACGGCAAGGACCGAACTTAGTCTTGTCCCAAATCTCTATATTAGCCGACTTGCCAGTCTCCTTATCATACCACTGACCAAAGCGGTTGGCTACACCCTTAACATGTCCCCAGCCTTCCTGGTCCATATTGCTCCAATAGTTGAGGTATGAGGTACCAGTTGTACTTGCCCAAAGCAACATATATGGAGGATTGGTGTAGTAAACACCGTCGTTCTCGCTGCTATAGCACACGCTGAATATCGACTCCTTGTTATGAGGCTTTGTCCACACGCTGTAGAAATCATCCTGCAACTCGAAACCATAGTTGTTTATCACGTTGTTGAAGTAGGTGGCAGCTGTAGCCACATCAGCAGGATTAGCCTGATGGTCGTCTGTGTCAACCTTACCCGACCAAAGATAAACCTCACCGGCAAGCATCTCTGTGGCAGCCTTTGTCCAGTAGTAGTCCTTGCTTGCGCTCTTATATACATAGTCGGTCTGAGCGAAGTACTCCAACGACTTCTGTATGTCATCCTTTATCTGCTTCAATGTCTGTTCAGCAGTACTTCTACCCTTGTAGAGCAGAGTTGCCTCATAGTTGCCAAGAATCACATCAGGCTCGATGCGCAATACTACGCCGCCATACATACGATACATTTGGAAATAGTAGAAAGCACGATAGCCGTATGCCATACCGAGCAATCCGTTCTTCACCTTGTCGCTGAGCACGTTGGTATTGTTGCAACGATAGATAAGCTCGTTGATATTAGCAATGAAGCCGTAGTAGCCACCGAAAGTGCTGAACTGCGGATGGTCGGCATCATAAAGGTTCTGTATAGGCTCACTATTTATAATACCTGAGCCGTCGATTGTTGCCATCTCGAACACTCCCGAACGCAACTCACCTGCATTGAACAACACGTTAGAAGCACCAGCGGAACGGAAATGATTTGAAATGGCAGTGATGAATCCTTCAAACTCAGTCTGGCTTCCCCAGAAATTGTTGGCGCTGAAGTTGTCGATAGGCTTATAGTCGAGATTGCAAGATGTGGTCAACATGCTTGCTCCCGTCATAAGGCCAATTGCCAATGTCTTTATATATTTGTTCATATCTTTATCAATATTTAAATATAGTGTATAACCATTGTTTAGAATTTGACATTAAGTCCGAAGAGCAGTGTACGCGGCACGTTATATGTACCACCATTACCAGCTGTGTTACCGTTTGTATAAGTGGTGCGGTCTGGCAATGGGATTGTGCACGACTTGATGTAACCCAAATTCTGTCCTGTAACAGATACTGTCACACCCTGACAAGCCAACTTCTCACAGATGCTCTTTGGCAGAGCGTATGAGAGCTGCAACTCGCGGCAAGCCAAATAGCTACCGTTCTGTGTAAAGAACGAGTTGGTACGGATGTAGTTGTCAGTACCGAACTGCGAAGCCCATACCACGCGAGGATACTTGGCACCGGGGTTGTCTGGTGTCCATGTGTTGCGTACGTCGTCGTTGAATGCCATTGCACCCTGGCCCTCGCCAAGCCAGAAGGCTATGTTAGAGTCATACACCTGGAAGTCGAAGCCCATATCGAAGCGTGCATAGAGCGACAGACCCTTCCATGTCAATGTGGTGTTGAAACCACCTGTCCACTTCGGAGTAAGGTTACCGAGCACCTTGCGGTCCTTTGACTCAACCCAGTTATCGCCGTTGCGATCCTCATAGATGAAGTCACCAGGCATAAGCTGCACAATGTTCTTGTAGCCTGCAGCCAAAAGACGCTGACGACCAGCCTCATTGGCATATACTCCAGCACCATTGGTTGTACCTGTATCAACATAATCACCAAGAGCATCAATATCAGCCTGCGAACGTGCCATCTTAACAACGCCGTAACCTACGAAGCTGCCCGGAGTCTGACCTTCCTGATAGCCGCCTACATAGTGGGTCTCGTTGCCATTGCCTGTGTACACCTCTGAACCGCCCTGACGGTTGTTCTTCAAACCGTTCTCAGGCAACTTCACGATGGTGTTCTTGTTGTAGGTGATGTTGGCATTCAATGTCCACTGGAAATCACGTGTGCGCAACAATGTTCCCTGGAAGTCAAGCTCAACACCTGCATTGCGATACTGTCCGTTGTTGTATGTGACGGTAGAGAAGCCGGTTGTTCGTGGCAACGACAGAGCTGAATACTTGTCCATTGTCAGACGGTTGTAGTAAGTCATACCGAGGTTGAAACGGTTGTTGAGAAAACCGAGGTCAAGACCTACTTCAGCTGTACGTGTCTTCTCCCACTTCAAGTTCGGGTTAGGCAGTGTGCTTATGCGGTAGCCATACGCACCGTCATACTTGTAGGCACTATATGCACCCTGAAGAGTGTAGTAGCCAAGGTATGAGCTGTTGATAGTGGCGTTCATACCGTAAGAAGCACGCAACTTACCATAGGTGATGATGTTCTCCAAACCAAGTTTGTTCCAGAAGTTCTCCTTGCTGAACACCCAACCGCCTGACACACCAGGGAATGTACCCCACTTGTTATTAACCAGTCGTGAGTAACCGTCGGCACGGAATGTAGCAGCAAAGAGATACTTGTCCATATAGTCGTACTCTGCACGGCCGAAATATGACATGATAGCCTCTTCGTTGTGCCACGAACTCATACTGCGTGACTGAACATCAGCATCGTTCTGAGTAAGACCAAGGCCTGGGAAGTAGCCTGTAGGAGCATTATAACCACTTGCGTTGAATCCACGATAGCGACGCTTGTAGAACTCGGTACCTGCCATAACGTTTACAGTATGCTTCTCAGCGAACACACGGTTGAAGTTAGCTACAAGGTTGTAAGTCTGGTCGAAATAACGTAAGAACTGAGCACTTGTATCATAGCTACGGCTCACGCCATTGTTGCCGTCAGGATTTACAGCACCAGCCTGACTTGTGATGTACTTGTGGTTGAACGACTCATCATACTGCTCGTTGTAGAACCAGCTCATAGTACCCTTCAATGTAAGTCCTGGCAAAAGCGTAGCGGTAAGCGACTGTGTCATAGAGAACTTGTCGCTCTGATAGTCACGGTCGAAGTTGCCCTTGTTTACGTTGACGTTGATTGTAGGATTATTTGTACCATACAATTCGTTGCCATCCTCATCACGATAACGTACAAACTTGTAAGCCATAGCACGGTTCATGAAGTATGTAGTGCTAAGAGAAGGATCGTCATTCAGCCAGTTGGCACGGGTGTAGTTGAACACTGAGTTCGACTCCAACCACTTTGTAATCTTATAGCTGCCTGTCAACGCAAAGTTATAGCGCTTGTAGAATGTGCCCTTGATGAAACCATCGGCATCATACAGACCAAGGCTGGCGTAGTAGCGGCCACGGTCATTGCCACCCGAGATGCTTGCATTATAGTCCTGAGTAATGTAAGGAGAACGTCCGTTAACTTCCAGCGGGTCGATGTTGCGATAGAGTATGTAGTTGTCGCTTACAGGGTCAAGCATCTCGCTCCATCCCTTCTGCAAGAGATAAGCGTTGTCGTCGGTCTTGCGCAGAATGTTGTACGACTGTCCCTGCGACAACTCTGTACGGCCAATACCACCGGGAGTATTTGTACCATAAAGGTTTGAGTTATAGTTGGCTGCATACTTACCGCCAGGCAATGTCCATTCACAGTTCTGTGTAGCAAGACGATAATAATAGAGGTAATCCTCGTCCGAGCACATATTATAGCCAAGGTTGTAATAGTTCAAGCCCACCTTGGCGTTGAATGTCACATTAGCCTTGCCACTCTTACCCTGCTTTGTGGTAATCATAATAACACCATTACCAGCACGGGCACCATAAAGAGCAGTGGCACCAGCATCCTTCATCACGTCCATCGACTCGATGTCGTTGGGGTTGATATCAGACAATGAACTACGGATTACGCCGTCTACAATAATAAGAGGTTCGTTCGAACCACCGTCGTAGTTAGAACCACCACGGATGGTGATAGAAGGAGTTGCAGCAGGACTACCTGAAGTGATGTCCACCTTAACACCCGATACAGCACCAGCAAGAGCCTGGGCAGGGTTGGCGTTGGCACCTACAGTGAGGGTTTTCTCACTAACCTTGGCGATAGAGTTGGTTACCTTGGTGCGCTTCTGAGCTACACCATAACCCATTACCACAACTTCGTCAAGTGCCTTGGCATCTTCCTTAAGAGTAATAGTCAACGGAGTGCCGTTGAACTTCACCTGCTGTGGAGTATATCCTATATAAGAAATTACGAGTGTTGATCCCTTTTCAACATTAGCAAGGGTAAATTTACCGTCAATGTCGGTGACGGTTCCAAGTTTTGTGCCTACGACACGTACGCTGGCACCAATAATGGTCTCGCCCGTATTATCGAGCACTACACCAGTGCAAGTAACACCAGCAGGGGGGGTAATAAATTCACAACTGCTGGATTGCCGGCAGTTGTAGCAAATGTGCCGAGTGGAGATACAGTAACAGCTATCGCCACAAATCCGAGTTTAAAGTTAATATTTTTCATATTGCTCTGTTTACACATGTTTAGATTTTAATCACACCATTACTGGGCACTGGTAGTAAATTCCTTCCAGTAAATCTGCGCACTGCTGAAGCCACTCTTTGCACTTGGAATGGCCTGGGTAGAAATGACATACTGTGTGTTGGGTGTCAGACCGCTGAAAGTACACTTGCATGTACGATAGTCGAGCTTCTTCTCCTCAACCATGTCACCAACGTTGGCACGTGTACCCTTGTAGAGCTTAATTACGTAGCCATCGCAATTGTCATTAGGAACCAAAGTCCAAATAGGTGTCACCTCCGTAGCGGTGTACTGACATGAGTTGATAGCAACTGGGCCCATCACGCTCTCGTCTTCGTCACTGCACGAAACCAACATCATCGACGATACTGAAATACATAACAGCATCATCAAAAGGTGCTTGATTTTGATTTTCATAAGTAGTAAAATTATAATTAATTAGTTAATATTATTTATATCTATTATTTGTTATCTGCTCAACGCTCAGGTCATAGAATCGGATGTCGTAATAGTCATCTGTCTGTGTCTTCGGATTCTTAAAGGCATTCTCCTCCAAAAGAAAGTAGATACTTCCATTCTTGCCCTGAACCATAGTTGAGTAAGCCGATGTGGTATTGCTCAGCTGATAGCAGCCTTCCCAGTTTTTGGCAATCGCCTCTGGAGTGGCATAATCAGCAGGAGTCTCCAATGCCTTGTAGTAGATACCTACGTTTGTACGACCTGGACCTACAGGAACACTCTGAAGCAACAGCTTCACCTTCTTGTCGTTTTTCTTGGCATCCACTATGAGGACCTCACCATTACAAGCGTTCTTATGGGCAGCAACACCTAGATTCTGGGCTTCAGAAGCTACTACCTTGCCCCAGGAACCTGTAGCTGTCTTCTTATCATCATAAGAATAGATATTGATGTAGCGTCCACCCATTGTACGGCTGCTGAGCAACACATTGCCGTCTGGCAACTCTTCAACCTTAGCTTCATCTCCACGAGGAGCAGCCTCGGCTACATTCTTGCCCAAAACATTCCATGTCTGACCGAAATCGTCGCTATAGAGAATGCGGTTACCGCTGCGGGTACACAACACGGTATATACACGATAGTACTTGCCTACCTTAATCTGCTTACTCTGGCAGATTCTACCACTGGTAAAGAAGGCTGATTCCACTTCTGGCATGAGGTCGTAAATCTGCTTGGTCACTTCCTCGCCATACCATGTCTTGCCCTCGTCGTCGCTGTAGTATCTACCCATCATCAGGAGATGACCACGCTTAGACTCCCAGTAGCCGATGCCGCCCGATGCACACATCAGGAGAATTCTACCGCTCTCCTTATCTACTACAACAGCCGCATCGCCATGAGCGCAGTCGAAACTGGTAGCGATACCGTTTCCACCCTTTGCCACCATCTGCTCAGGAGAACTCCAGGTAGCACCCTTGTCCATACTGGTCTTCATCACAATGTCGAGATGACGGCCGCCACCAATATCCTGATTGTGGTAACGATGATCGGTAAACGCAATCAACTTTCCCGACTTACACTCTACGATGGCAGGAATGCGATACTGCGCTTCCCTGTTCGGGAAGACCGTAATACCGCCCTGTCTGTTAACAACCTGTGTCTCTGCAGCCACAGCCGGGATAGCAACAGCAACCTGTACTGTAGATAGCAAGGAAATACCCATTGTAGCGAGGCACAATGCCTTGCCTATGTTTGCTGAAAAAATCATATTTCTCATTTTTTGTTCGTTTATACTTCCTTGTTCAAAATCTCCTGGCACAAAGAGTATGCCTTAATCATCATTCTCGGAATGTGGAACGGACCCTTGAAGAGATTACCCTTGGCAGGCTGTGCCACGGTACCGTCTCTGTGAAGATAACCATACCACTCGCCGAACTCTGCATCCGGGAAGTGGGCATAGGTCCACTCACTGATACGCTGGTGCTTGTAGATGTACTCATCATCACCCGTAGCCAGGTAAGCATAGAGAGAAGCGATGATGGTTTCACACTGTGGCCACCAGAACTTCATATCCTGAGAATAATCCTGCGCAGGAAGATTCCTGCAGTCTCTGAAGTTGATGATGCCGCCATACTGCTTGTCCCATCCCCAGTCCCATGACCAGTCGAAGATCTGCAGCGCCATATCGGTTATCTCCTTGTCCCAGCCTCTGAGCTTAGCCTCTTCCATGATAAACCAAGAAGTCTCGATGCAATGACCAGGATTGATGGTGCGACCCATACAGGTATCCACAAACTCACCGTTCATTCCTACGGTCTCCAGGAGACACTTGAACTCTGGGTGGATGAAGTACTTCTTCAACATAGCAATCGACTCATCAATCTGCTCGGTGAGCTTAGGGTCGCTGATAACCTTGCGGATGCAGGAACCCACATTGATGAGAATCATGATGATGCTGTGGCTCTGCAACTGCACTGATTCTTCAAACTTTGGAGGCAGGATACCTGGAGTAGTGAGAAAACGCTGGGTGTCCTTAAAGATCTGCAAGGCACGCTCGGCATACTTCTGGTCGCCGGTAGCCAAAGCATACTCCGACATCGCAATGGCTGCGAAAGTCTCAGAGAACACGTAGCGGCGCATGCGCAATGGCTTGCCCTCGGCTGTGACAGAGAAGTACATTCTTCCGTTCTTGGCGAAACAATGGTTCTCGATGAAGTCGAGGGTGCTCTTCGCAGCCTCCAGCCACATCGGATTCTTCTCTACATTATTATATGCATAGGCACATACAAAGGCAAATCGTCCCTGGAACCACACAGACTTGGTGGAGTCTATCAGACTTCCGTCTCTATTCAAACAGGTATAGACACCGCCGTTCACCTTGTCCCAACCATGCTCCATCCAGAAAGGCATGATGTTCTCTGTGAGATCTGTCTTGTAGGATTCAGCCCACTGCTTGATATATTCCTTGATATTCATTCTTATCAATTTACTGGAGATTACTGTTATTGAATTTTAAAATTGGTTGCAACGCTCGAAGAAGTGGATAGCTTCCAACTCTTTCTTCATAGCCTGCTCTTCCTCATCGGTCATGTTGCGGAATGGAGTTCGGTTAGGCCCCAGGTCGAAGCCCAACAGTTTCATGATGCGCTTGCCGCCCACGATGTTGCCACGGTAGTGACAGATCACGTTGATAACCTCCTGGGCGAAGTTCTGCTTCTCGCGTGCTGTCTCGATATCGCCGTTCTTCCAAGCCTCGATGATACCTACCAACTCCTTACCGTTATAGTTGGTTGTACCACCGATACCACCCTGTGCACCGCCCTGAGCCAGGCTAGGAAGGATGGTCTCATCCTGACCGTGGAGCATATCGTACTTACCGTTCTTGTAGAGACGGCACTGGTTGTACTCATACAAGCTCTCGAAGGTATATTTGATACCAGCGAAGTTAGGAATGCGTCCATCTACAGCCTTCAACAGATCGAGCATTGGCAGGTAAGCACCGTTGAATGCAGGAATATGATAGTAGTAGAAAGGAAGCTCAGGAGCCGCAGAAGCAATCTCCTCGCAATACTTCACCAGTTCCTCGATTCGACCGATGTGCGGGAATGGAGGAGCCATTGAACCGATACCCCAAACACCCAACTTCTGTGCATGCTCTGCCAAACGACGACTCTCACGGAGGCAGCAGCTGCCCACATGAACGATAATCTTGAAGTCCTTAGGAGCCACTGCAACCCATCGCTCAGCAAGGAGCATTCTCTCCTCAGTGGTCAACATATAGCCCTCGCCTGAGGAACCATTGATAAACACGCCCTTCAGACCGTTTTTCTGAAGCATCTTGGCATAAGCCTCGATTGGTTCCAAGTTCACATCACCGTTGGCATAAAAAGGAGTGAACGGTGCATCGATAAGTCCTATGATCTTTTCCATAAATTATATATATTAATGTAAGTTAGTTAAAATTTCCTTTTCTTTTTTATTCCAAGTTATCTGTCTTTGGTTTCAAGCAAACCAGCTGAAGTGTCAACGCTGCGATAACTACCACGCCTAATACGGCAAAAGCCAAGCCCAGATTACCACCATCCGAGAACTTACCCATCACCTGGGTTACCATAGCACCGGCAAACACGCCCACCATATTCATGATACCATAGGCTGTAGCTCTGTATTTGGCAGAGATAATCTGACAGAGGATTGGCATATTGTTGGCATCAAACATACCGTAACCAATACCGAAGAGCAATCCAGCTCCTACTACCGCTACCACACTGTGACCGAAGCCCAGGAGGAAGAGAGCCGGAATCGTCATTCCTAAACCGATGGCACTGGTATAAACGCGGCCACGGATGTTCTTGTGAACCCATTTATCGGAAAGTACACCGCCGAAGAGTACACCAAACAAAGAAGAAACTGCAATGGTGATAGTTGACATCGGACCAGCCTCAGACATAGGTACACCCAGATTCTCTGCAAACAATGTTGGAAGCCAGTTCTTGGTAGCCCAACCAGGGAGAGAAGGAACTGCAAAATAGAAGAGGATTACCCAGAATGCCCAAGTAGAAAGCACAACCGACAAGCCCTGGAACAATCCGCCATTCGCAGGCTTTTCCTGCAGAGTCATAGTCATATTCGTAGTATCCTTGTCTTTATCGTGCAAAAACAGAAGCAATACGACAGAATAAGCGATTCCGAGAATACCAAACCAGTGGAAAGTGGTGTGCCAGGAGAAGGCTGCAGCTACGGTAGCACCAAATCCTCCGATAGCCTGACCTACATACAAACCGGTCATATGAACACCGATGGCCAGAGATCTTGACTTTCCTTCATGCCAATCGGCAATGAGAGACAAGGCAGAAGGGATATAAAGCGCCTCACTGATACCCATCAACGCTCTCAACATATAAAGTTGATCAAAGCTGGAAGCATATCCCATCAAGTAGGTCACCAGAGACCAGACAAAGAGACTGCCTACTACTAATTTTTTTCGACTGATCCTATCAGCTACGATACCGGCAAATGGGCTCACAATACCATAGATCCAAAGAAAGACAGCCATCAAAGCGCCAAAGGCTTCAGCCTGCTGCAATTCCAAGATGTCAACCTTCATTGCGGCCTGCATGGTGGAAAGCATCTGACGATCCATATAGTTGAGAAGAGCAACCACCCAGAGGAGTGCTACAACTAACCAGGGATAAAACTTTTTATTTTTCATTTCGATTGTTAGTTTTGTTATTTGGGTGCAAATATACGACTATTTTTAATACTAACCAAATTTCAATGAATCATTTTTCATTATTCCGGTTAATTAAACTAGTTTATTTATTTATTATTACGTTTTATCCTTTTATACCTTATTAATATATATATAAGCGAGACAGATAGATCATCTTTTCTTCAAGTTTTTTAAAAAGCTAAAAATCATAGGTTCAAACAGTTAAATCATCCCCTAAAAAGGGGAAAAAACAAAGTTTATTCTAATAATTTAGATTAATTAACTCACAAACATAAAAAAAACGGTTTTATTTATTTATCTTTGCAGCGTAAAAACTTAAACAAGGAATATCTGTATGGCAAAAAGCATCATACCTCGCACTAAATGGTCTGCCTCTAAGACAGCTCTTTTGAACTTGCTCATAGAACATGGAGGGCAAACTATCGCCGAACTATCCAATAGTTTGGGGGTAAGTGTGCCATATACTACCAAGACTCTGAACGAGCTCATAGAGGATGGATTGATCGAGGTTACTGGCAAGAAAGACAATTACTCGAAGAGAGCGCCAAAGATATACGACCTCATCGCATCATCCGGATATTTTCTCGGCATAGATACAGGAAAGCAAAGTCTCACCTTCGGCATCTGTGATTTTTGTGGTAACATGGTGGCAGAACCCGAACTGATACACTTTGACTATCAGGACACGCCGACATGCTTTGACCGTTTCATCACCCTCATCAACGAATACATTCAGAAATCAGGCATCGAGAGAGACTTAATCAAAAAGGCTTGCATGAGTATCGGTGGACGAGTGAATCCGGAGATAGGATGTGCCTATAATTATTTTACCTGCACAGAAATGCCACTGGCAGAAGCACTGACCGAAAGACTCTACCTGCCTTTCTGCATCGACAACGATACCCGCTGCATGACTTACGGTGAATATCTGAAAGGCGTCTGCAAGGGATTGAGAAACATCATCTTCGTGAACATCAGCTGGGGCATCGGCATCGGTATCATCTTCGACGGCAAGTTCTATCTCGGAAAATCGGGCTTCTCGGGAGAAATAGGACACATGCACATCTATAACAATGACATCATCTGCCATTGTGGAAAAACAGGATGCATGGAAACAGAGACCTCAGGCTCGGCATTGCTACGCAAGATGAAAGAGGCTCTAGAGAATGGTGGAACATCCGTACTGTCAGACAAGGTGAAGAACCAGCACCAGGAGCTCACCCTGCAGGATATTCTGGATGCTATAAAAAAAGAGGATGTACTCAGCATTGAAACCCTGGAGAAAGTAGCAGTGGAACTGGGAACCAATCTCGCTGGCATCATCAATATCTTCAATCCAGAGATGCTCGTCATTGGAGGAGACCTCTCTGTAACAGGTGCTTATCTTACCCAACCTATTTGCATGGGCATCAAAAAGTTCTCGCTCAATATGGTGAATGAGGATTCGCAGATTGCCACATCCACTCTGAAAGAGCATGCAGGACTGATTGGCGCTTGCCTCATGGCAAGAAGTAAGTACCTGAATGATTAATGGATAAGATACATTATTAATATATAAGAAAACATTAACTAAATAAACATATATCAACTATGCGTGTAATTATCGAAAAGAATTACGATGAGTTGGCTCGCTGGGCAGCTCGTCACGTTGTGGAGACCATTAAGGCCTTTCAACCAACTGCAGAGAAACCATTCGTATTGGGTTTGCCAACAGGTTCATCACCTATTGGTATGTATGCAGAAATCGTCAAGGCAGTCAAGGCTGGTGAGGTTTCTTTCAAGCATGTACTCACTTTCAACATGGACGAATACGTAGGTTTGCCAGAGTCTCATCCAGAGAGCTACCATTCATTCATGGCTCACAACCTCTTCGACCACATCGATTGCCCTAAAGAGAATATCCACATTCTCAATGGTAACGCAGAGGATCTCGAGGCTGAATGCGCCCACTACGAGGAGATGATTGCAGAAGCAGGTGGTATCGACCTCTTCATCGGTGGTATCGGCCCTGATGGACACATTGCTTTCAATGAGCCATTCTCTTCTCTCAACTCCCGCACTCGCGTGAAGACTCTGACTACTGATACCCGCATCGCTAACTCCCGTTTCTTCGGTGGCGACATGAATGCTGTACCAGCTACAGCCCTCACAGTAGGTGTGGGTACCGTTATGGCAGCTAGAGAAGTAATGATTCTCTGCAATGGTCACAACAAGGCCCGTGCCCTCCAGGCAACTATTGAAGGTCCTGTTACTCAGGCATGGACTATCAGTGCACTACAGACTCACCAGCACGGCATCATCGTCTGCGATGAGAGCGCTACAGATGAGCTGAAGGTAAGCACCTACAAGTACTTCAAGGACATAGAGAAAGACAACTTGTAAAAAACAAAGTATTAACAATAAATATCAGAAACTATGAGACTAAATCTTAGTTCAGAAATTGTACTCAACAAGGTACCATTGGCATACTACAAACCAAAGACTACAGTAGAGTACTCAGAAATCTCCAGAATGGAGAAAATTCACACCGACATCTTCGCCTCTTCCATGGAAGGTGCAGCTCATATAGCTGACCAAGTAGAGAAGGAAATCAAGGCAGCTCAGCACGAGGGCAGATATTACGTGATGGCATTGGGCACAGGCTTGTCGCTCACACCTATCTACAAGGAATTGCAGAGAAGATGCGAGGCTAAGCAGCTCAGTTTCAGAAACGTGATAGTATTCAATGCTTACGAATACTATCCAGTACAGAAGGAAAGCACCCTGAAGAGCATCAACCAGTTGAAGGAGCGTTTCCTCGACCATGTTGACATCGATCCACAGAACATCTTCACATTGGATGGCAGCGTAGCACAGGACGCTGTGCAGGATGCATGCCACCTCTACGAGAAGCGCATCAAGACCTTCGGCGGTCTCGACATCGCTCTTCTCGGTATCGGAAGAATGGGTAATATCGCTTCCAACGAGCCAGGCTCTGGTATCCAGTCTATCACCCGTCTGATTCTCATCGGCAATACTTCTCGCGAAGAAATGGAGAACAGCTTCGGCACCAATGAGCAGGTTCCTCCTTGCTCTCTCACCATGGGTATTGCCACCCTGCTCTCTGCCAAGAGTGTCTATCTCACAGCATGGGGCGATGAGAAAGCAGACATTATGCAGAAGGTAATAGAAGGAAACATCACCGACACATTGCCAGCCAGCTTCCTTCAGACTCATCCTAATGCAAACGTGATTCTCGACCTGAGCGCTGCTTCTAATCTGACACGTATCAAGCATCCTTGGCTCGTAACAAACTGCGAGTGGACAGATAAGTTGGTACGCAGTGCATTGGTATGGCTCTGCCAGAAGTTACACAAGCCTATTCTGAAGCTGACCAATAAGGACTACAACGAGAATGGCTTGAGCGAACTCTTGGCTCTCTATGGCTCAGCATACAATGCAAATATCAAGATCTTCAACGACTTGCAGCATACTATCACAGGTTGGCCAGGCGGTAAGCCAAATGCTGACGACACTTATCGTCCAGAGCGTGCGAAACCATTCCCTAAGAGAGTGATCGTATTCTCTCCACATCCAGACGATGACGTAATTTCAATGGGTGGTACTATCCGCCGATTGGTACAGCAGAAGCACGAGGTACATGTAGCTTACGAGACATCCGGTAACATCGCTGTAGGCGACGAGGAGGTTACAAGATTCATGCACTTCATCAATGGTTTCAACCAGATTTTCGCAGATTCCAAGGATAGCGTGATCTCTAAGAAATACCAGGAAATCAAGGAGTTCTTCGCACACAAGAAGGAGAGCGACTTCGATACCCGTGACATTCTGACCATCAAGGGCCTGATTCGTCGTGGCGAGGCTCGTACAGCTTGTACATTCAACGAGATTCCTCTGAACCGCGTTCACTTCCTTGACTTGCCATTCTATGAGAGCGGCAAGATTGAGAAGTTGCCTATGACAGAGAAGGATGTTGATATTGTTAGAGCATTGTTGCAGGAGGTGAAGCCTCATCAGATCTATGTGGCTGGTGACTTGGCTGACCCACACGGAACTCACAAGAAGTGTACCGACGCTGTTCTCGCTGCCATCGACGAGGAGAAGAAGGCTGGCGCAGAGTGGTTGAAGGACTGCCGCATCTGGATGTACCGTGGCGCTTGGGCAGAATGGGAGATTGAGAACATCGAGATGTGTGTTCCATTGAGCCCAGAGGAGTTGAGAGCAAAGCGTAACTCTATCCTCAAGCACCAGTCACAGATGGAGAGTGCTCCATTCCTGGGTAACGATGAGCGTCTCTTCTGGCAGCGTGCAGAAGATCGCAACCGCGGCACCGCTCAGCTCTATGATGAGTTAGGTCTGGCTTGCTACGAGGCTATGGAGGCATTTGTGGAATACGTTCCACTCTAAATCTTCCATCGAATACTCAAGTTGATATAAGAATAGACATTCATACTCTAACCTATATCAACTATTCATTTGACGAAACTAATTTTGTATGAGAATAATTAGTTTATGCCCTCCTGCCGAAAAGACAGGAGGGCATTTTTTTATATTCTCCCCTTTCACTCCATTCGTTCTGAAGAGAAGATGGAAAGGAATACAAAAAGAGGAGATAAAAAACGGCTCCACGCAAAACGCAGAGCCGCAAGCTGAAACTATATTCTAAAACTTGATAGGTTTTCCTACTCCTTCATGATTTGGGGAGAACTTGATTCCCAACAGATCAGCAATGGTAGGTGCAATCTGATTATTATAATAGGTACCTGATGTCAACACACCCTTAGCCGGAATACCCTTTCCAAAAGCCATCAACCATGTCTGGTGAGAATGCTCTGTATAAGGTCCATGGTCGCGCCAGGCATTGATATCCTTGTCGCCACGTCCATGATCACAGGTTACAATCACCGTGGTCTGATCTTTATAGAATGGATCACTCTGGATAAGTTCCCAGAGATCTTTCAGGAAGGCATCCGTATTATGGGCAGCATCCAGATAAAGGCGGTAATTGCCGGCATGAGCCCACTCATCAGTATCACCGTAGCCTATGAATACCAACTTAGGATGACGGGTACGCATGGCTTCCATGGCATACTCATGGGTAAGAAAGTCGAAACGCTCTTGTTCCCAGTATTTCGGACAAAGTTCCTGCATCTTATCCAGGAATTTCTCCCGCTCGGTTGGATTCTTCGACATCGCATGGCGATAGTTGGCATTCACCTCCAGCCCACTTCTCTGCTCATTGAAGATTTCGATGAAACGAGCCCAACTGCCGAAGCACAACACCTGGTTCTGATACTGAAGAGTCTTGTTGGCAGTCTCAAAAACGCTGACATTAGGGTTGGGAATGGCATCATTGCTATGGATGTTCCGATCGTCGGCATAACCGCACAAATCCTCATTATACCCTGGATAAGAGAACCACATCTTGTTGGTTACATCCATCGTACAACCCAGGTTGCGATTGCCGAGAATGGTTCCATTCTTAGCTATAAAACTCCAGGTGAAAGGCATCAGTTCCTGGCGGCGCTGCTCAGAAGTAGCCCCCTTCCAATAACTATCCTTCATCATCTTGACATTACCAAACTGCTTTGCATTGATAAGCATACTGTCGGCACCACCAAACAATTCCTGCCAACGATAGCCATCCACCGTCACCAACACAACTTTTCGCTCTGCCTTTCCTACGGCAGGCAACATCAATAAGGCAGTCATCACTGCACATAAAATCTTTTTCATAATCTACTTTGCTTTAAAAACTCATCTTACTTCAACCACCAAGGCATAGCAGTAATCTTATCGTTATTCTCGCCAAACTGACGCTTGATGGCATCCTCAACATTCTGAGTATTATACTTGTTCTCTGTTTCCGGATACATCCAGCGATAAGGAATCGGATTATCTGCCAGATGAGCAAACTCAGGATAACCTGTACGCAAATGCTCAAAGAACGGATCCCAGCCTCCCTGGAAGAAACCAACACAGTATTTCTGGAAGATGATACGCTCTATCTTCTGTTCCTGAGTCAACCGGTCATCCCACTTCACTTCATCGTCCTGGAGATATGTGGTTGCTGCATCATCAGTAACATACTTCGCATAGTCACCCGAATAAGTATGATACCAGGCAAAAGAAGCTCTTACTCCATTTTCATAATACTGCTTGGCATCACCCTGAATCCAACCTCTCACAACAGCCTCAGCCAGAATCTGCTGCAACTCAGCATAACCCATCAACATCGTTGGCTCACCGGTAGGATTGGTACGATAACGGGAATTGATCTGAGAAATCTTACCGGCACCTACCAGGTTCTTGTTCTCGCCGTATGGAACAGTAGGATCACCACCCGCATAAGCCGTGAAATCGGTTACAGCCTTGCCGGCAGAAGCAGCTTCATTGGTAGGGAGTGCATAAAGGAACAATCGAGGGTCCTTGCGGAGAGCCATGCGATCTATAAAGGTTTTGTCCATGTAGAATCCTGACCACTGTGCATTGAACTGCGGATAGCGGTTACCCTCCTGGTCGATGTAAACCAACTGTCCATTATCTGCATTTGAAGCCATCAGCGGCAACTGGGCAATCTGCTTGAACTCCTTCTTGATGTCGTGATTGCCCACCTTCTCCTTATGAGAAAGCGTCAACAAGACCTTCAGGCGGAAAGAATTGACCAACTTCTGCCACTTGGCAGCATCACTGCCATAGATAATGTCACCACTGATGCTTTCCTGCTTGCTGGCAGACTGCGAAAGCTCATCGCTGGCAGTTGCCAATTCATCCAGGACACCAGCAAAAACAGTCTCCTGAGAATCATATTTAGGAGCAAACTGTCCATCGCTTTCTCCCTTCAAAGCCTCAGAATAAGGTACATCACCAAATTGCAAGGTGAGATTATAGAAGTAATATGCACGGAAGAAGTGATAAAGACCCAGATAAACGGTCTCACCGGTTCTATCCGCTTCCTCCTTTAACTTGGTTATCTGAAGAAGCTCATTGTTGTAAGTACTGAAGCTGCCACGGTTCCACTCATAAAACTGCTCCGCATTATGACCATCGGTCTGTACTACCATCTTATCAGCATACATACCTCCGGTGCCGCGAGAGAAAGCACTCTCGCAGACATTCGGAAGAATGAGCTTTGGAGAAACCACCGTTGGGTCATTTGGATTATCATTGATATCGTCAAAGCTACTGCATGAACAGCACAAAGCGCCCACCAGAGCCAAAGACAAGAATAATTTTGCTTTCATTTTTTCTTTACCTTTTTAGAATTTTACATTAAGTCCGAAACCTACATATCTAGCTGTTGGATCAGCCGCACCGGTATCGCCACTTGTATCACCGCTTACATCAGGATCTACGTATGGCACCTTAGCCCAAAGGAATGGATTATTGCAGAAAACGGTGGCTGTCAATCCCTTGATGATGGAAGCCTGAGGCAACATATGATGGAAATCGTAGGTGAGACTCACCTGGCGCACCTTCAGATAAGTACGGCTAAATGTATTGGCAAAGAACTTATCCATCTTGTCGGTCACGACGGCACGGTATGGATAGTTCTGGCACCATGACTGCCAATCGACGGCATTGGTAAACTTCTCAAACTTACGGGTATCAGAAACCACGTTTCCATGAACATCATAAGAAACCTCACCACTCACCACTCTTACGGCATTTGGCACGAAGACCGGCTTGCCTGTGGCATATTCCTCATCACGATAGCGGATTGAGTTAGGATGCTTGCCACCCCACCACATCTTCGGACTCAGGTTAGAATACATCAAACCGCCAATGGCCGCATTCAATTCTACGCCAAGAGTAAAGTCATTGAAACGGAAGGTATTCTGCATACCCAATCTTACATTCGGCTCATAATGCCCCACCTTGCGATCGTACGGATCCTTCAAAGGCTGACCATTTGCATCAACGATTACACGGCCTTCCGGATCACGCTGCCATACGGTCGCATAGTAAGCATCTGCACGGTCGTTCTTCTTCAAATTACCAAAGTACTCGTCACCACCATAAACCTCGGTCAACTTACGGACACTATGACTAGCGTTCAAATTAAAATCCCACTTGAAGTTCTTTGTCTGAATAGCCTTTACCCCCAAGATAACCTCCAGGCCATCTGTGGTATAAGTATTACCATTGATCTTGCGGGAATCGAAACCGGATGCCTGGGAAATCTGCATATCCAGAATCTGGTTGGTATCCAAAGAGTGATAGTAACTGAAGTCCAGAGAAAGACGCTTCATGAAAGAGGTAGAGAAACCTATTTCAAACTGAGTGGTCTTCTGAGGCTTGATGTTTGCATTTACCAAAGCAGAAGGATAACTCACTACGGTATTGCTACCCCATGAGGTCTCCTTGTTATAAACCTGCAGAATCTGATAAGGATCCAAATCGCTGGAAACAGTAGCCCAAGAACCCAACACCTTGAAATAATCAACAAACTGAGGCATCTTAATATAGTCGGAAACCACAGAGCTCAATGCCACAGATGGGTAAAAATAAGAGTTATTGCCCGATGCGATAGTAGAAGACCAGTCGTTACGACCTGTCAAGGTGAGGTAAGCATACTTGGAAAGATCAAGGTTGATAGAACCATACACACTCTTGATTTCCTTCTCGCTTCGAGTTCCCCAAAGAGGATTATCTGAACTATAGGTAAGAATAGAACCTGTAGAATTCTTCAAGGAATAGATTCCCGGGACATTCAAGCCATCGGTAGAAGCATAGTCGTTGCGATAGCGACGATAGAATACAGATCCACCGGCATTGACGGTCAGGTTGATATCATCCAGGAAACTCTTGGTATAGGTAGCCAGCACATCTGCATCGACATTATCCTGACTCACATTCCATACCTTGTAGGCACCCTCGCGGGAGTCACCATAATTCAAATAAGACTTCGGAATCTTGTTCTCGGTAAGATTACGCTTAGAACGCAGGGAAACACGTCCCATCACACTCAACTCAGGCAGAATCTGATAATTCAAGCGCAACTGACCAGTGGTGACATTGCGACGCTCCGAGTGTCTTGACTGAGAAATGGTGAAATAAGGGTTATTATACCAGGCATAGTTATAGTTTGCCTGCTTGTATCCCTCCATACCAGGTACCCACTGGTGCTTCTTCAGTTCACGGATATCAATATCATCTCCCATCCATTCCACAATGGAATACATGAAGTTGGATGGATGATAACCATAATCCGGATAATTAGGAGAAACCACCATGTTGTAATTCAACATAGCATCCAAGGTTAACTGATCAGAGAAATTGAACGTAGAATTGAAATTCAATCCACCTGTATGCAGGGATGTGGTTGGAGCCTGACCCTTCTGGTAAGCATACTGACCCAGGACATAGACCTTGGCCTTCTTGCCCTGATAAGACAAGGACAAGGTATTATTGGTGATGATACCAGTCTCCAGGAATTCCTTCAGATTATCATGAGAGGTCAAAGGCATAGCCACACGCTCATATCTACCAGGATCATCGTACTTTGTGCCTTTCACGCTACCCCACCAAGGGGTTTCCTCGCCAGTTACCTTATCACGGATCGGACTGTTCCACTGAGGAGCCATATTGCCAACATCCAGTTTAGGTCCCCATTCCATATCATCGTCCGACTTTCCGCCTCCTTCACCGTCCCAGAAAGCATACTGTCCGTTAGAACCGCTACCATACTGGTGCTGGGTCTCAGGATAAGCAACGAAACCGGCAGTCATCATATCCTTGGTAGAGAAATTAATCTCAATACCCTCTTTTTCTGCCTGTTTGGTAGTAATCATGATGGCACCATTCTTACCTCTCGCACCATACAAGGCAGATGCAGATGTACCCTTCAAAACGTTTACACTGGCAATATTCTCACTGGAGAGATCAAACATATCAGATTCGATAGGCACACCATCCAACACAATTAACGGAGCATGACCACGGAGCGAGAAACTTGGAGACTCGAACATGCTGGAAGGAACAGAGACTGTCAAACCAGCCACCTGCCCCTGCAAAGATGAACCTACGTTCATATTGCCCTGAGCCGCCAAATCCTTGCCGGTAACCTGCTGAGTGGTATAACCCAGCTTCTTCTTTTCCTGCTTGATACCTATCGCTGTTACTACAACTTCATCTATATCCTGAACATCTGCATCCAAGACGACATCCAAACTGGCGGTTGTCACCTTCACGGTCTTAGTTTTATCGCCCAAATAAGTAAACTCCAGCACCGCATTCTTGTCAGCATTGATTACATAGTTACCATCCACATCAGTAACAGTAGCGGCATTAGAGCCCTTCACTTTAACAGTAGCACCTGCTACTGGACCCATATTGTCAGAAACCTTACCTGTCACCTTCATCGACTGTGCAAACAGAGAAGCGTTTAAGCACAGAAAACAGGCAAGCGTCATTACTTTTTTCATAAACCTTATACTAACGTTGTTATCCCAATATTATTCTAAATTTATTATTTCAGCGCCACCTTAGAAAATAAGGCACAAAGCTGCTTATAATCTTTCTTACTGTTTCTCAAAGCCTTTTCAAATGATTTGCTATCCTCTGAATAAAAAGCAGAAATGGCTACATTCAACACCTGATTCATCTTGCCGGTTGCCTCAGTTTCTGAGATTTTATGATCCTTTACATCCTCTTCGAGTCCTTTTGATACTCTTTTCGCTGCATTAAACAAGTCACCTTTCTTGATAACAATACGCGTGGTCGGGTCTCCAGGAACCACTGGAATACGCTTCACACAGAGTTCTTTAAGCTGGTCAAAAAGAAAGGAAGTCTGTTTGCTAAACTCTACATTCCCAGAAATCTGATCAAGCTGTTGTTCAGTTGGCTGAGCAACGCTATAGATAAACTCCCATGCAGGAACGGTACTGTTAGTTTTATCAGTACCCATCTCATTTTCATTTCCTGCGAATGCTGCCATCACTGAGCACAGCAGCATCAACAACATTAATCTTACCTTTTTCATATCCATTTTTTAGTTTTATTTATTATCCCAAAAGTGGCCTTCATCAATTGCTTTTCCAGCAATACTCGAGTGGAATTTCGATTTTTCTAGATTCGCACCCCATTTCTGTTCATCTCTATTGCAGAGATTACAACAACTATCATAAGGTAAATCCCATCAGAATGCATACAAATTCCGGACTCACTTTTTCAAGTGCAAAATTAGTGGTATATCTTTACGGTATTGCTACAAAATCTATACTTTTCTATTAAGACTCTCCAAAACACCTAGTTTTTTAACAACCATTAGTGAATAAACTAGAAAAACGTAGGTGACACAATTTAAATATTGGACAAGCCCTATCTCAATACATCATAATTGCTCTAAGGTTGATACTTCTTCTCCATTTTTTAGAAGTTGTATTTTCAAATCAGCATACTTTGAATCAGCAATGACCAAATCATTGATTTTCGGGTCATGATTGACAATGATAACACTGTCAGCAGTGATATGCACATCACATTCTGAACCGTAAACCTTGGCTTCAGACGAAGGCAAGGCTCTAAACAAATGCCCGGTAACAGTAAGACCTGGCTTATGCCCTTTGCTCGCTGCATAGGCTTCATCGACATCTACAAACTTTTCCATCGCACCCATGGATTGTCCATCCTGCAGGCGTTTCATATTGGCTAAGTGATTGTATCCGCCACATCCCCTTATATATTCCTCAAGTTTCTGCTTTCTCTTAGCATATCCCCATCCATTACTTCGTGAAGTCAACTCTTTGAGTCTGACTTTCATCATCGCTTTGGATTTCGGATGTACTGTAAGTGGCATTTACCCTTACTTATATAAAAGGAATAACCTAGATACTTAATACCCTCAACGTATGATAAGACAGTCTTCCCCTTGTTCACATGCAGGTAGAGTTCACCTTCGAAGAACCGAGTTATAGATTCCGTTACCCGTATGACTGCATGATTGGACTTGCACCCATTAGGCAACATACATGCTAGTCAAACAAAACGAGGGTGTGTCATAAGTCACAGCCAATACGCCCTGGGCTAGGAGCTTTTGGGCTTTCAGCCCGACTTCGGCTGCCATAATCTAAACTTATGACACACCCTCATGTGACGGTTCAAAATCATAACCTATAAGTGTTTCTCCTTACACAACGACTTCGTCAGGGGGAAAAAAGATGCCTTATATATAATATATTTGACACTTTACGTTCTCCTTCATGGTCGAACATTTTGTTGTCTGAAGGATAATTCACAACACCTAAAGTATGCGTCCACAGAGTAGTAGACCCTCCTCCATCAAGATTCAGAGCATCAGTAAAGCCAAGCCATAATGCTATTTTACATTCCTCATATAGTGTCATTCCCATTGCCTTGCCTTCTGCCCTTCCATCAATAGTGACAAAAGCTACATTTCCGTCACTATCGATAGCCACAAACGATCGTGGGTTGCGGTTATTGAACTTATTTGGCACATAGTCGCACGAATCAAGACAGATAGTCCTTCCGTGTAGTAGCAATGGATAAGATGCCAAAACATTGTCGTAGGCAGCACTTTTTTGGATCATATCATTGTATACAGACGGAATAATCCGCACCGACCTACTATTACTGTCAGCCACAACCAATCCCCAGTTGGTTCGAGATGTCTGCTCAGGTGAAACTCCACTAGAATGAACACAACCATTTCGTTTAATAAATGTAAGGGCAGGTCCTGCGAAATCAAAGAAGCTACCATTTATAGCAAAATCTGCCTTAAGTGACTCAGCCATTCGACTTACCTCTACTAATGTATCACAGACTCCAACCTGCAGACTGAACTCTTTTACATTGTAAGTAAGTATTGTGACATTTTGCGGAGCATTAAAAATATGAAAATTGGCAACCTTCAGCTGTACGCCATTACCATCATACAGAGTCTGCCATTTGGCATTTACAAGAGCAATGGAGTCCTTGTCGGAAGCAATAATAGGCAGTACCTGCATTATGGCTAAGATAGCCAATAGCAGGACAGCCTTCAGGTTAATTGTTATTTTATCAGAATTAGTCATCTACGTTGTTTTGCTTTTAGATATTCTATGAGTTTCTGTGGTCTGTCGGTCTGTATAATAGAAGCACCTCTATCAAGAATCCATCCCCAACTATCATCAGGCTTACAAAGTTCCACAGCTGTGTCATCATCATGTCCGGCATTGAGCGATGGCCACAACGAATTAATCCAAATCTTCGAGCCACTATCTTTTATACGTTTCATAAGATTCAGCACTCCAGGAGTAGCCGTGCGGAAACAACACTCCATAGCAACGGGGCTAATCTTCGTATATTCAATAGTTTTCAGCTCTGCCCCATCCTCTTCAAGATTGATTATCGGCATATAGATGACCTTGTCGAGCACATCACCATTCTCGCTACGCACCTTATCAAGAGTATAGCCGGATTTTATTACCACTTGCTTCAATGTGCCAGTCTTGACAAGCAACTTATAGACATCGGCAAAATACTCATAACCCTTGTCTATATTTACGAGAATCTTGTCCTTACACAGCAATAAGGTTTCCTCAAGTGTTGGAATATGATGGAATGTGGCACGACCTAGTCCATTCTTAAGATGAAATTTCTGCAACTCTGCCCATGTATAATCAGAAGGTTTGCCATGTCCGTCCGTAGTACGGTCAATAGTATTATCATGCATGAGTACAAGTACGCCATCTTTCGTTTTTTTCAAGTCAAGCTCTATCATGTCAACTCCCATATCTATACAGTTTTGGAATGCCTGCAAAGAATTCTCAGGAGCATTGCGCCAATCACCACGATGACTTACAACAAGCACCCGACGGGAGTTGGGGTCGTGAAGAACATTAATAAGTGTGTCTATGCGTGTCTGTGCCGAAGCACAGACAAAATATACAACAGCAACAATCAATAAACAAAACTTCTTCATTTTCTATGTACTTTAATATCCAGGATTCTGATACATCTTTTTATTGTCAAGTTTCCACTCATCATATGGTATAGGAAAATAAATATCTTTATCACCAAAGTTATTAATATCTGAGATACCATAGTCGGCAGATTTTTTTGAATGGATGTATGTCTTAAGTTCATCAGTAGATAAGAATCGCAGCAAATCGTACCAACGCTGATTCTCAAAAGCCAACTCCGACCGGCGCTCATGCAATATGGCACGCATAAGTGTTGGGCACAGTATGCGATAGGTATTATCTGAGATAGAAGCTTTGTAACTCGAAAGTCCTGCACGCTGGCGCACTATATCAAGCCATTTTATAGCCTCAACGTCATTGCCTTGTCGTGCATTTACCTCTGCAAGCATAAGTACCACATCTGCATAGCGTAGTATAATCCAGTCGTTACCACCATATCCTAAAGAACCGGCAGCATCACTTGTATCACGGAATTTAGTGATAAACCACGACCTGGCAGCCGTATTAGAATTGTATTTAACCGACCATTCCTTACGCACATCACCCTCTTCATACTCTTTTACGAGGTCTGGATTGACAAATGTTCCTATGCCTTTCGACTTTACTTGAGAGTTTACAGTCTCACCCACTGACTGATTGTCGGCAGCTATTGATGAGTGAAAGTCTTTATCACCCTGCTTATACACTATCTGGAAGATTATCTCAGGGCACGTCGATTTTTTCGCTACATCAAACACATCTGCATAAGGAATGTTTTGCAGATTGTCAAAGGTTCGCATATCATAGCATTGCATGAGATAAGTTTTAGCCTTTGCAAGACATTCTGCAGTGTTGACATCAGCAAGTGTAGCGGCCATTGTAAGATAAACCTTACCAAGCAGTGCTGTTATCGAAGCCTTATCAGCGTGGCCGCGGTTACCTTCGGGCTGACGGTTGGGAAGTGAAGAGTCAAGAGCATCAGTGAGGTCGGCAATAATCTGGTTGTATATATCAACCTTAGGCTTTCGCTTTGTGTTTGCCTTCACATCAGCAAATGTTGGGCAATAGTCTGTAATGAGTGGAGCGTCACCCCATTTTCTGACAATCTCAAAATATACTAAGGCACGCAAAAATTCAGCCTCAGCTACGTAATTTTTCTTGGTAGCAGCATCCATATTTACCTTCTCGGCTCCCATTATAGTATAGTTGCAATCGTTGACTGTCTTGTAGAGTCCAGTCCAATAACTCTTCAGATAAGTGTTGCTTGGCAATATTGCGAAGTTGGTAAACTGGAAAGGCTCACCAGCCGATGATTGGTTGTCAAGTCGCCCTGTGTTATCCGATCGTTCCTCTGTGAAGAGTGTACTACCCTCACCCATACAATACTTGTTGCGCAAAGCAACATAAGAGCCATTGAGAGCTTTTGCCACATCACTCTCGCTCTGGAAATACGAATCTACAGGTATCTTATTGGGATTCGATTCCGTAAGGAAATCATCGCAAGAAGTTAGCGAAAACACAGCTGTCAATGCAACAGCTATCATCATTTTATGTCTTGAATAAAGTGTCATAATATCTTTTATTTTTTTTGTTTTCCTTTTCATTATCTTTTATGTTAGAATGTCAACTGCACACCCATGTTGTAGGCACGTACAAGCGGATATTTTCCGTAGTCAACTCCTGGTGTAATGTTTGAGCCATTATTGTAGTCAACCTCGGGGTTGTAGCCCTTGTACTTGGTTATGGTGAAAAGGTTGTCGGCAGCCACATACAAGCGGAGCTTTGATATCAGTCCGTTTGTTGCGTGCTTGATGGCAGACACATTATAACCAAGTGTCAGGTTTGTACAGCGGAAGAACGAACCATCTTGCAAATAGAAAGTCGACAGACGTGTACTGTTGCTCTGTGTACCTCCACGCGATGCACTGTATATCCAACCATTGCCAGGATTCTGACTGTTGCGGTAACGCTGGTCTACACACGCATACTGGTTGCCTGATCCCTCAAGATTAAAGAGATAGTAGTCCTGACCATCGAGCACCTTGTTGCCATACGAGCCATTGAATGATGCAGAAAGGTCGAAGTCACGATAGTTTCCACTAATGTTGAAACCATAGGTAAACTTGGGGTGAGGATTGCCTATGATAGTCTTGTCGTTGTCGTCAACCACACCGTCACCGTTGACATCGTCAAAATAGAGGTCACCAGGTTCAAGTGGAATACTCTGAGACAATGAACGTGCAGGACCCTTTATCTTGTAACCATCCTCAAACTTATGTGTTGTGGCATTATAGTGCTTGTTGTCCTCTGCAATGTTAGCCATATCCGACTCCTTCACCATGCCAGCCACACGAAATCCGTAGAACATACCAACGGGTTGTCCTACCTCTGTGATATGAGTCTTATAGGAGCGTTCTGCACCATTTACAAGGAGCACATTACCACCATCGAGATTGAGCACCTTATTTCGGTTAAGGCTTATATTACCACTTATATTAAGGTTATAATCCTTATGTGCCAAAATACGTCCATCGAGCTGTAAGTCAAAACCCGCATTTCGTATTTTTGAGTTGGGTAGATTGGTAAGTATCGAGTTGACTCCTGATATTGCCGACATGGGTTGTTCAAAGAGCAGGTCACGCGTATAGCTCAGATAATAGTTGGCAGAGAGCGAGAGACGACCGCTAAACATTGAGAGATCAAAACCGAAATTATACTGCGACGTTGTCTCCCAGCCTATGGTGTTGTCTTTCACGCCACCAGGTTCCATCCCCGAAACTACTGTACCATTGCCAAACACAGCACCCTCAGGAGAACTCATCACGGCTTGATAGTTATAGTTGCCAATATTATTATTACCACTTTTACCCCAGCTGGCACGCAACTTCAAAGAAGAACTATCGCCAAAGATGTCGCGGTAGAAACGCTCATTTGAAGCAGTCCATGCCAATGACACAGATGGGAAGTACCCCCAACGGTTCTTTGGTCCGAAGAGTGAAGAGGCATCTCCACGGAAAGATGCTGTAAGATAATAGGTATTGGATAAGTTGTAATTGAGACGAGTGAAATAAGATAGCATTGTCCAATTCGACTTCGACGTATTGTATAGCTGCAAATTGTTGGGATCGGCTCCATGTCCTGTTACCTCTGTTATATGATCACCCTCATATCCCGTGGCCTTTACTCCAAGTCGGTCATAGGTGTTCTTCTGGAGCGAGTAGCCTGCCACACCGCTGAAGTTATGACGCTCAGCCCATGTCTTCGAATAGTTTGCTGTGAACTCACCAAGCCAGTCGTTAGTATGGGCATTAGTGGCAAGAGCATAAGCAGCAGCGTTAGCCTGTGGTGTACCTGGCAAATAGGCTCCTGTAGAGAGACTTGTAGGACGATAGAACTCATACTTTTCATTGTAGGAGAACATTCCAAGATTGGCCTTGAGGAAAAGATTGTTCACCGGCTCATAGCTTGCCGTTACGTTAAAGGTGTTGCGGTCACCATTGCGACGTATCTTTGTCTCCTTCACCATTGCCACAGGATTTTCTATCTGCTGAAAACCATACTGCGAGGCATATGATGTCATCTCACCCTTAATGAGGTTGCCTTCATCATCGTAGCATCTGAAGAATGGAGCATAAATTAATGCACCTAGAATAGCTCCATGATCGAAACGTCCCTCTTCTATCTCTCGGTTCCAATTTGATGTATGCGAGAAATTAGCACCAGCCTTGAGTCTTTTGCTAATATTAATGTCCATATTACCACGCAAATTAAAACGGCGCTGTCCTGTGTAACGCACAATACCATCCTGGTTTTGGAAACTGCCACTCAGTTCGTAGCGCATATTTTCATTGCCACCGTTCACTGATATATGGTGGCGTTGAGCAATGGCGTTATGATAAAGCTCATCCTGCCAATCGGTGTCATACAGAGGAGCTTTTACAGTCTGCGATGCGAAATCATATAGAAAATCAGGTATGTTTACCGCACTATTTGAGCCACCAAGACGCTCTGCACGCTTTGTATTATCGTCACTATAGTAAGAATCGTCCCAAGTTTTGCCCTTACTTTGCATTAGACGACGATAATAATTGTTGCGACCATCTACAACAAGGTCAGCAAACTGATTCGCATTTAGCAAATCCACCTTCTTGGCAAGCTGGTTTATGCCCAACTGAAAGTCATAGCCCACACGTGTTTTGCCTTCCTTGCCGCGTTTAGTTGTGATAAGCACCACACCACCAGCAGCACGCGAACCGTAGATAGCAGCGGAAGCTGCATCCTTAAGCACCTCAATAGAAGCAATATCCTCAGGGTCGAGCAAGAGGTCACCACTCGAAGGATAACCATCGATTACATAGAGAGGATCAGAACTGGCGTTGATTGAAGCAGTTCCACGCACACGAATTTTGGTTGACTGATATGGCGCACCACTTACCTGTGAGATTTGCACACCCGACACTTTTCCCACAAGACTTTGACCTATAGTTGGAGTAGTGGTGTTGAGTTCACTCGCCTTTATACTTGACACTGCTCCAACAAGGTCGGTTTTGCGCATTGTTTGGTATCCGACAACAACAAGCTCATTCAAACTATGTGTATCGTCTTTCATTGTAACAATGATGCCATCATAAGCTTTAACTGTCTGCGGTGTGAATCCTATATAAGAAATCTCCAATTCAGCATTATGGTTTAATAAACTAATATGAAAATTGCCATCAATGTCGCTAATGGTTACATTTTTCATTCCTTTCTCTTTAATGGATGCTCCGATGATTGGCTCTCCATTTGCATCACACACTTTTCCTGAAATCAATACTGGCACAGCCTCATTTTCTATTGCTGCTTTGTTTAACGCAACATTAGTTGCAGCGTTTGCCGTAAGAGTTATACTGCCAAGCATTAACAATGGCATGGCACAGTTCATTTTACCTTTCATATAATATCTTTTGTTTTTCTCATTTTTACCCTGCAAAAATCAGAATACCTTTAACACACTAATCTGATTTTCGGTTGCAAAATTACGGGTATCAGATTACAGACAAGATTCAATGGTTACACATTTCCAATACTTAACCATTACTAATCTGTTTCAAGGTTGATAAATAGATGACTTCAGGGATGAGCTACACCTTATTATATTATATAAAAGATAATTTTTCTAGCTTATTCGTTAGGAAATGTGTAATCTATAATCAAAAAACTTGGAGATTCATCAGAAATATCGCATCTTTGCAAGCAAAAAGCAAAACAAACGACATGAAAAGAATCAAAATGCCACTCTTGGCAAGAATCATCCTTGCCATTCTGCTGGGTGTAGTCTTCGGCAATTTCTTCAATGAAGCAGCCGTCAGAGCGTTCCTCACCTTCAACGGAATCTTCAGCCAGTTTCTTGGCTTTATGATACCGCTCATCATCATCGGTCTCGTAACACCAGCCATTGCCGACATCGGTCATGGAGCAGGAAAACTTCTTCTTGCCACCGTGGGCATCGCCTTCGCCGACACCATTCTGGCTGGTCTGCTAGCCTATGGCACAGGCTCAGCTCTCTTCCCTCACATGATTGCCAACTCTGCCCATGTGGCAGTAGATAAGGCTGAAGAACTCAAGCCCTTCTTCGAAATCAAGATACCAGCCATGGTTGATGTGATGAGTGCCCTCGTTTTCTCGTTC
>JAIINY010000403.1:0-1862 GCA_022741625.1 Prevotella sp.
GAGATGAGCTATAAGGGAAAGACTGTGTGTAAGCCGTCTCATCTCGGATTGGAGCTGGCTAAGGATAAGCATGCCTCCAAGGGCATGGAAGAAACCAGCCTGATGGATGGTTTCACAGAGACCGGTAGCAAGACATCGACCTTCGATGAGACCTGGAAGCCTGTATGGGGTGAGACTGCTACCATCCGCAACAACTATAACGAGATGGAGGTAAACCTGAATCAGGCATCTTCCAAGCGTAACATCACTATTCGTTTTCGCGTATATGATTATGGTATGGGCTTGCGCTATGAGTTCCCACAGCAGGAAAGCCTTAACTATTTCGTAATCCAGGAGGAGCATACACAGTTTGCCATGGCAGGCAATCATACTGCCTATTGGATTCCTGGTGATTACGATACCCAGGAGTATGACTACAACATTACTCCGTTGACAGGTATCCGTCCAATTATTGCGAAAAACCGCGAAGCTTACAAGAGCAATTCTTCTACCACCGTCTTCTCGGATACCGGTGTTCAGACCTCTCTCCAGATGAAGACCAAGGATGGTCTCTATATCAATATCCACGAGGCTGCCTGCCTGGATTATCCAACCATGCACCTCAACCTCGACGAGAAGACATTGACCTTCGAGTCTTGGCTTACTCCTGATGCCGTAGGCAGAAAGGGATTTATCCAGACTCCATTCAATACTCCTTGGCGTACCGTGATGGTGAGCGATGATGCCCGTGATATGCTTTCATGCAAGTTGACCTTGAACCTCAACGAACCTTGCAAGATAGAGGATACTTCATGGATTCATCCTACCAAGTACTGCGGTGTATGGTGGAATATGATTGTTGGCACCAAGACCTGGAGCTACACCAACGACCTGCCATCTGTTCGCCTCGGCGTAACCGATTACAGCAAGTGCAAGCCTAATGGCACTCATGGTGCAACCAACGAGGAAGTAAAGCGTTATATCGACTTTGCAGCCAAGAACGGTTTGCAGGAGGTGCTGGTAGAAGGCTGGAACGAAGGTTGGGAAGACTGGTTCGGCCATCAGAAACTCGATGTCTTCGATTTCGTAACACCATATCCTGACTTCGATATCAAGATGCTCAACGACTATGCTCATTCCAAGGGCGTGAAGCTGATGATGCACCACGAGACCTCTTCTGCTGCTCTCAACTACGAGCGCCATTTGGAGGATGCCTTCAACCTGATGAACCAATATGGCTATGATGCCGTGAAGACCGGTTATGTGGGCGATATCATCCCAAGAGGTGAGTATCACTACAGCCAGTTGATGAACAATCACTACCAGCGTGTGGTTGAAACTGCAGCTAAGCATCATATTATGGTAAATGCCCACGAGGCAACCCGTCCTACTGGTATCTGCCGTACCTGGCCTAACCTGGTGGGTAACGAGAGTGCCCGTGGTACAGAGTACGAGGCATTTGGCGGCAGCAAGCCTTATCACACCGTGATGTTGCCATTCACCCGTCTGCAGGGTGGTCCGATGGATTACACTCCTGGTATCTTCGAGACCAAGCTTTCTGAGTGGAGCAACAACAAGAGCTATGTTCATACCACACTCTGTGGTCAGCTTTCTCTTTATCTCGTGATGTACAGTCCGCTGCAGATGGCGGCCGATCTTCCAGAGCATTATGAGAAGTACGACGATGCCTTCCAGTTCATCCGCGACGTAGCTTGCGACTGGGACGACTCCAAGTACCTGGAGGCAGAGCCAGCTAAGTATATCACCGTAGCCCGCAAGGCTAAGGGCACAGACAACTGGTTTGTTGGTGGCAAGACAGATGCTGCCCGTACATCCGTAGTAAAGCTCGACTTCCTGGATAAGGGCAAGAAGTATGCTTGCGC
>JAIINY010000404.1:0-1858 GCA_022741625.1 Prevotella sp.
CTTCGCTTTTTATAAAGGGTATATGGATTACGACAAACAACCGATAAACGTAGATGAACAGGTTGCCTTGCTCCAGAACAGAGGGCTGGTGATAGAAGAGAGAGCCTGCGTAATAGGCAAACTGGAGAACGAATGCGTAAAGGCATTCCTCGACCACGAGGAAGAGATTCTTGCCGGCACCTTCGAGGGAGCCCTCATCGACCACATCTCGGAGCACGAGCGCAATGCCTACATCACCTGCACCCAGGTTTCGAGAAAGAAGATTTATGCCAGCAAGCCCGTTCTCAACATCGAGCTTTCGGGTTACAAGATCATGGCTACGCTGATGGAGGTATTCATCGATGCCGCCGTCAACCCGTCCCGTTTCTACTCCAAGCAGCTTCTGCGCCGGGTAAGCAGCCAGTACGATATCGAGAACGAAAGTCTGGAAGAGCGAATCATGGCAGTATTGGATTACATCAGCGACATGACGGATATCTATGCCTTAGATATTTATCAGAAGATCAACGGAATAAGTCTGCCGATAGTATAGAAACAAAACAGGCGTTTCTTATATTTTTGCGTAAAAGTGTGTTAAATAAAGAAAGATAATAGGAAGAAGAATGCAATAATGGGGGGAGAATAATGTTTCATAAATAGAGGATGGGCAAAGCGCCTATCATGTATAACTCATAAAAACAACAGTTTATGAAAGCAAAGATTTACTTTTTGGCAATGGCTTTCGTCGCTCTCTTGATGGTAGGGTGTAGCGATGATGATGGTATTCAACTCACACAGGATGAAATCATTGGTGATATTAACACAGGCAAACAAGTGGGTATCAAGGGCAATAGCCTTGTCATATATACCACCCAGGGTGCCTGCGTGAATGTGCAAGGAGCCAAGGGCAAGATTTCGGCACAGTCTTCTGATGAGAAAGTAGTCACTGTAACTTGCATCCATGAGACGGGGCAGTATGGTAAGGATGAGCGTATTAGCTTGTCTGCTATCGCTGCGGGAAAGGCTATTGTTACAGTGACTGATGAAGATGGTAATGAGGCAAAACTTGCCGTGGAAGTCAAGGATGTTGAGACGTTATGGGAGACTACACAAGTATTTAGTGGTTATCAAAAATATTGTAAGGTGGAGGGTGTTTCCAAGGAAGATTCTTTGGTGATAGCATCGGATGCGATAGCAAGTAAGCCTTATGAAGCTGTTAAATTCAAGAGCCGTGGTGATGTATTTACAGTATCCCGAATCCAGTTTCTTGCTGGTGGAAAGGTGTTGGTGGATGGGTATTATACTACTACGTATAATGAAGATCACAGTATACTTTATTTCGAGGTTGGAGATGGTAAAGGCGGAACATTGGAGAATTTCTATTTGAAACCAAAAGAAGGCTCGCTTTTCTTCTGGGATTTGACAGATAAATATAAGGAAGCTTATCCGCAGGTAACAAAGGTGGAGTTAGTTTGGGCAGCTGCTAAGCATTTTTAAGTTTTCTTCATCCTCAAATCCGCAACCTATAGGGTTTAGTGGGATTTTGCTTGCAAAACGACAAAATTCATTTTATTGTACATATTTCTTACACAACAGAAATGTCGCAGACACAAAATTCCCTTACCCCATAAAGCGACTTGAGGTAATACGCTGGTTTAATCAGAAAAGCATGGCCTTTAACCAAAGTCTGTCTAGAACAGGTTGGCATAAGCATAGTTGTCTGAGTAAATGTTCAATACATGCCTACGTGACGTCTTAATCCATTTTGCTGGAAAAGAGAGCGTAGAATCTCGCTATATTGATAACCAAACATAGTGCATCTCAATCCCAAGGTGGAATCTATGGTTTGAGCTAAAAGAGCATCAAATTGCTCCATAAT
>JAIINY010000062.1:0-12719 GCA_022741625.1 Prevotella sp.
TGATGAACCTCCTCACCATGGAGCAGGGCAAGGGCCGCTTCGTAATGATGGATGATTCTATGTGGGGTATGATCCTCGGTAAGAGTGGTAAGATTCCTGGAAAGATTGATCCAGAACTCGTAGAGCTTGCCAAGAAGCAGGGTCGTGAGTTTACAGATGTTGATGCTCATACATTGCTTACTAATGCACTCGACGACTTCAAGAAGGAGATGGACGAGAACGGTTGGGAGTATGGTCAGGACGATGAGGAGCTCTTCGAGCTCGCTATGCACCCAGAGCAGTATCGCAACTTCAAGAGCGGTCAGGCAAAGAAGAACTTCCTGGCTGACCTCCAGAAGGCAAAGGATGCCAAGCTCGGCAGCACCTTGACTCCAGCTCAGCTCGCAGAGTTCAAGCATGCCAAGGCTGATGCTATCGTAGCACCAGTAGCCGGTCAGATTTTCTGGGAGTTCCAGGGCGAGGGCGAGTGCCAGCCAGCTGTAGAGCCATTCATCGGTAAGGAGTACAAGGAAGGTGATGCCTTCTGCTACATTCTCGCTCCATGGGGTGAGTTTGAGACTGTTCCTGCCGCTTTGGGTGGTAAGCTCGTGGAAATCAATGCTAAGCAGGGCAGCAAGATCCGCAAGGGTGATGTCATCGCTTACATTGAGCGCAACGCTGAGTAAACATTGAATTTATGGATTATCAAGCAATTATTGATAAGTATTATCCTGAGGATACGGAGCTTCGCCGTATCCTCATCACACATAGTCAATCTGTAGCGCGAAAAGCGCTACAGATTGTTTCGTCTCATCCCGAACTGCATCTGGATGCCCGGTTTATAGAGGAAGCAGCCATGCTTCACGATATCGGAATCTTTCAGACCGATGCTCCTGGCATTCACTGTTTCGGTTCGCAGCCATACATCTGTCATGGCCGACTGGGTGCCGAACTGCTGCGCAAGGAAGGATATGAGCGACATGCTCGGGTATGCGAGCGCCACACCGGTGCCGGCATCACGAAAGAGCAGATCGAGAAGCAGCAACTGCCATTGCCTCACCAGGATTTTCTGCCGGAAACCATGGAGGAGAAGGTAATCTGCTATGCTGACAAATTCTTCAGCAAGACTCATATCGACAAAGAAAAGAGTATCGAAAAGGCAGAGAAAAGTCTCGCTAAGTTTGGCGAGGAAGGAGTAAAGCGCTTCCAGAAATGGGAGCGGATGTTTGAAATAGGATAGAAGTTCAGTTGGGTGACTTCTTAACAATAATTTCTGAATGAGAAAACAATCAACTATAGCTGCACTGATGTTTGCTGCCATCTCTTGCATGATGGTGGCAAACCCGGGTATGCCTTCTAAAAAGAAAGACAAGAAGGCTCAGGTGGATTCTACTGCCGTAGCTGTGGGCGACTCCGTCTTTGTCGATTCGCTCGGCAATGAAATCATCAGTACGGAGACCGATACCACCCAGATGGACTCGCTGCAGAAGGCTATATGGAAACATAATAAGGTGGTGGATGACAGTATCCGACTCGACAGTATCAACAGAAAGAAGTCGGGAGGCATCGACGCACCTGTACAGTATCAGGCCGACGACTCGCTGGTATATGATGCCCACCACAAGGTGGCGCATCTCTATGGAAACTCGAACGTGAAGTACGAGAACATGGATCTTACCTCCGACCGCATCTCCATGGATCTGGACAAGAGCAATGTGAGAGCCAGCGGTACCAAGGACTCGATGGCTGATGGAGGCATCAAGGGAAAACCGGTCTTCAAGATGGGCAATGATACCTATGATACCGATACCATCAAGTTCAACTTCAAGAGCAAGAAGGCCCTTATTAATAATGTATATACCGAGCAGCAGGATGGATTCCTCACCGGTATGAAGTCGAAGCGAGATTCTTCGGGTGTCATCTATCTGCAGCATGGCAGATATACCACCTGCGATGATCCGCATCCCGACTTCTACATCTCGCTCTCCAGAGCCAAGGTGCGCCCGGGCAAGGATGTCATCTTCGGACCCGCCTATCTCGTGGTCTGCGATGTGCCGATGCCGCTGGGTATCCCATACGGATTCTTCCCGTTCACCAAGAGCTACAGCAGCGGTTTCATTATGCCTACCTATGGTGATGAGAGCGACCGCGGTTTCTATCTCCGTGACGGTGGATATTATTTCGCCATCAGCGACAAGTGGGATCTGAAACTGCTGGGAGAAATCTACACCAAGGGTTCGTGGGGACTGTCTGCGGCAAGCAATTACCGCAAGCGATACAAGTATTCCGGTTCCTTCTTCTTCAGTTACCAGGATACGCAGACAGGTGACAAGGGAATGCCTGACTTCACCAAGCAGGAGAGTTTCAAGGTACAGTGGAGTCACCGACAGGATTCCAAGGCAAATCCGTTCAGTTCGCTTTCGGCAAGCGTCAACTTCGCCACATCGAGCTATGAGCGCAACAACCTCAACTCGCTCTATAATCCTCAGACGATGACGCAGAGTACGAGAACCTCTTCCGTAAGCTGGAGCACCACTTTCTCGAGCATCGGAATGTCGCTTAGTTCTACGGCAAACCTTTCGCAGAATATGCGTGACTCATCCATAGCGATGACCTTGCCCGACCTGAACATCAGCATCTCCCGCTTCTATCCTTTCCGCAGAAAGAAGATGGTGGGTGATGAGAAATGGTACGAGAAGATAGCCATGAGCTATACCGGACATATCTCCAACAGTATCAATACCAAGGAGGATAAGCTGATGCACAGTTCGCTCATCAAGGACTGGCGAAACGGATGGCAGCATCAGATTCCGGTGAGTGCATCCTTCACCCTCTTCAAATATCTCAACGTGAATCCTTCGTTCAACTTCACCGACCGTATGTACACCAACAAGGTGGAGAAATCGTGGGATGCCACTGCGCAGAAAGAGGTTTGCGATACCACCTACGGATTCCACAACGTATATAACTGGAACATGAGCATAGGACTCTCTACCAAGCTTTACGGCTTTTGGATTCCTAACCGCAAGCTGTTCGGCAACAGGATAGACAGGATCCGCCACGTGATTACCCCGACGGTAAGCTTCAGCTATGCACCTGATTTCGGAGCATCGCATTACGGCTATTGGGATACTTATCAGAAGACTGATGCCGACGGCAATGTATCGCTGGTAAGTTATTCGCCATACCAGAATGCCCTCTACGGCGTGCCGGGCAAGGGCAAGAGTGGTAACATTTCCTTCACGCTGGGCAACAACCTGGAGATGAAATGGAGGGATAAGAACGACAGCTTGAAGAAGGTGAGCCTCATTGATGCGTTTGATGTGAGCATGAGCTACAACACCGCTGCCAAGGTGCGCCCTTGGAGTGATATGAACATCAACCTGCGACTGAAGTGGTGGAAGAACTATACCTTCAACATGAACGCCGTGTTTGCCACCTACGCCTACGAGATGGATGAGAACGGCAACGTATATGTCGGCAACCACACCGAGTGGGGCAAGGGCAGGTTCGGACGATTCCAGGGAATGTCGCAGAACTTCTCGTTCACCTTGAATCCTGAGAAACTGAAGAAACTCTTCGGTGGAGGCAGTGATGAGGACGACAAGGACAAGAACAAGCGCAAGGACGAGGACGATGAAGGTATGGATACCGACATAGAGAGCAACGTGGACGACAGTATGGAGAAGGGAAAGACGGGAGCCAAGAAGAGCGGTGGCGGAAAGGCCAAGACCGACTCGGACGGCTATATGGCATTCAAGATGCCATGGTCACTTACCTTCGGATATGGTGTCACCATGCGTGAGGATACCCGAAGAGAGAAGTTCAACGAGAAATCGATGAGATATCCATACAAGTTCACCCAGAACCTGAATATGAGCGGTAACGTTCGTATCAGCGACGGATGGAACATCAGCTTCTCTTCCGGTTATGATTTTGATAATCATAAGCTGAGTATGACTACCGCAAGTCTGGCCCGCGACCTGCACTGCTTCAACATGAGCTGTTCGGTAGTGCTGGCGCCATATACCAGCTATAACTTCACCTTCCGATGCAATGCAGCCACATTGACGGATGCCCTGAAGTATGACAAGCGAAGCGGTTATTCGAATGCTGTACAGTGGTATTAAGCCACCCGGAACGATATGAAATAGCAAGACGAGGATAGCAAGTATTGAAAAAATGCTGGCTATCCTCGTTTTTTATGACCCTATATTTGGATATGTCGATTTTTAATCGTATTTTTGTAGCGATTATCTGAAAATAAGTAATCAGACTAAATATAATATATAATGAACAAGAAAACCGTATCTATTTTAACCTTTGCGATGCTGGGGGCACTTTCTGCCACCGCACAGCAGAAGACAGCATTGTCTTACTGGTTCGACACGCCTGTTACCCTGAAGGGACAGCAAGTTTGGTATGGAGGCCATCCTGAGAAATGGACTCACAAGAAGCCTATCTCGGCTGGTGATACCGCCCGCAATCCGGATTCGGATTGGGAGTCAAAGTCATTGCCTATCGGTAACGGAAGCATCGGTGCCAATATTCTGGGATCGGTAGAGGCTGAACGCATTACCCTGAACGAGAAGACGCTCTGGCGTGGCGGTCCGAACACCAAGAAGGGCGCTGCCTACTATTGGAATGTGAACAAGAATTCTGCCCATGTGATGCAGGAAATCAGAGATGCCTTTGCTGCCAACGACTGGGAGAAGGCTTCACAGCTCACCCGCAAGAACTTCAACAGTCCCGTTCCATACGAGTCTTATGCCGAGGATCCGTTCCGTTTCGGTAGCTTTACCACGATGGGCGAGGCGTATATCGAGACCGGATTGAGCACCGTGGGTATGTCAAAATATCGCCGTGCCCTGTCGCTCGATTCAGCTTTGGCTACCGTTTCTTTCGTCAAGGATGAAGTGAGCTATCAGCGTGAATATTTCATCTCTTATCCAGCCAATGTGATGGCTATCCGATTTAAGGCTTCCCGTCCTGGTAAGCAGAATCTCGTATTCTCTTATGCGCCTAACCCTGTCTCTACAGGCAAGATGGTGGCTGACGGCAAGAACGGTCTGCTCTGGGATGCACGTCTCAATAACAACGATATGCAGTATGCCATCCGTATCCGTGCTATCAACAAGGGCGGTAGCCTTTCTAACGAGGGTGGAAAGCTGACCGTGAAGGGTGCCGACGAGGTGGTATTCCTCATTTCTGCCGATACCGATTACAAGGCAAACTATAACCCTGATTACAACGATCCTAAGACCTACGTGGGCGTGGATCCGCTGGCTACTACCCACGACTGGGTGAGCAAGGCAGAAGGCAAGGGCTATGCACAGTTGCTGGATGAGCATTACAAGGATTACAGCCGCCTGTTCAATCGGGTAAGCCTGAATCTGAATGATGCGGCTAATGCCAACGATGTGCCTATCGATGAGCGCCTGGCTAACTACCGCAAGGGTGCCAAGGATTTCTATCTGGAGCAGCTCTACTATCAGTTTGGACGCTATCTCCTCATCGCCTCTTCACGTCCTGGCAACATGCCAGCCAACCTGCAGGGTGTATGGCACAACAACGTGGATGGTCCTTGGCGCGTTGACTACCATAACAACATCAATCTCCAGATGAACTACTGGCCAGCCTGCACCACTAACCTGAGCGAGTGCGAGCTTCCGCTCTTCGACTTCATCCGGACACAGGTGAAGCCGGGTGAGAAGACAGCCAAATCATATTATGGTACCCGTGGCTGGACCACATCTGTATCCAGCAACATCTTCGGTTTCACTTCTCCGCTGGCAAGCGAGGATATGTCTTGGAACTTCTCTCCATTTGCCGGTCCATGGCTGGCTACCCATCTCTGGGATTATTACGACTATACCCGCGATAAGAAGTTCCTGAGCGAGACAGCATACGATATCATCAAGGGAAGTGCTAATTTCGCAACAGATTATCTGTGGCATCGCAAGGATGGTGTCTATACAGCGGCTCCTTCCACCTCTCCGGAGCACGGACCGATAGACGAGGGTGCTACCTTTGCCCATGCCGTGATTCGTGAGATTCTGCTCGATGCCGTAGAGGCGAGCAAGATTCTGGGCAAGGATGCCAAGGATCGCAAGCAGTGGGAAGATGCCCTGAAGCACATTGCTCCTTATCAGATTGGCCGCTATGGACAGTTGATGGAGTGGTCGAAGGATATCGATGATCCTAAGGATGAGCATCGCCATGTGAACCATCTCTTCGGTCTGCATCCGGGCCGCACCATTTCGCCTATCACCACCCCTGTGTTGGCGAAGGCTTCCAAGGTGGTATTGGAGCATCGTGGTGATGGTGCCACGGGATGGTCTATGGGTTGGAAGCTGAACCAGTGGGCTCGTCTGCACGATGGCAATCATGCCTACAAGCTTTATGGTAATCTTCTGAAGAATGGAACATTGGACAATCTCTGGGATACGCACGCCCCATTCCAGATAGATGGTAACTTTGGCGGCACAGCGGGTATCACCGAGATGCTGATGCAGAGTCACATGGGCTTTATCCATCTCCTGCCAGCCCTGCCAGATGCATGGCAGAAGGGTTCTATCAAGGGGCTCCGTGCCAAGGGTAACTTCACGGTGGATATCTATTGGGACAATGGCCGCCTTACCAAGGCTGTCATTCTCTCCGGCTCCGGCGAACCTTGTCAGGTAAGATATGGAGATAAGGTGAAGAAGATGAAGACCCAGAAGGGCAAGACCTGTGAGGTTAAGTTTTAATCAATAAAAAAATGTGGTTGATAAAACGGATTTGTTTTTCCGTTCTATCAACCACATTCTTTTTATATGATTGGTCTCTGAAATGCCTTCACCTTTTTGGGGGATTATTCCTTGAGATGCTTCAGCCTTCTCTTTGCCTCGGGATGGCTAGGATAGAGGGTGAGCGCCTTCTTGTAATTGGTGATGGCAGCTTCTTTCATGCCCTCCTTCTCACATTCCTTGCCCATGATGACATATTCCGTGGCTAGGCGCTTCAGGAATTTCTCCTGCTTCTTCTTTTCTTCATCCTTCTGCTTGATCACTTCCCTCAACCGCTCGTTCTCTGCCTGCAACTCATTCACCTTGTTCAGCTTCTTGCGGATGAAGCGCTTGGCTAGCGGATGCTCGATGTCGTAACGGCTGTGGATGGCGAGGAAGAAATTATCCAGGGCGGCTTGCATGTCACCCTTGTCATATGCTTTTACGGCATCGTGATACTGCCTGTCTGCCTTGCTCTGCGTCAGCGCCGTGTTGATGGTGTTCTGGTTGTTATACTGGCGGGCAAACTGCTTCACCTCGTTGCGCACGAATATCTCGTTGGGACGGATAGGTTCCTGCAGACTGATACCTTCCAGGCTGGTGCAGCGGGATAATGCCACATAGGTCTGACCGCCTGCAAAAACTCCTCCCGTGAAATCAATCTTCACCTGGTTGAAAGTTAAGCCCTGACTCTTGTGAACGGTAATCGCCCAGGCAAGTCGGATAGGGTATTGTTCGTATCTGCCAATCTCCTCCTCCTCAATCTTCTTTTCCACTTCATTGAAATGATAGCGCATGTTGCTCCAGGCGGCAGGTTCTACCATCACATCCTGTCCATTCTCCGTGCGTACATATATCTTGGCATCATCCTCATCATCGAACCCGATGATGGTGCCCAGAGTACCGTTCACCCATTGATGCTCGATATCATTCTTGATAAAGATAATCTGTGCTCCGGTCTTCAGGTACAGTTCGATAGGGGTAGGCAGACTGCTTTCCGGAAACTCGCCCTGGATATTGCCCCGGAAGAGTGTTGGCTCTCCTGGCAGGAGCTTGAGCTGGTTCTCGTTGATGAAATCCACGGTGTCACGGCGGGTGGAGAGGGTGATGGCAAGCTTGGAATCACTCTCGTCGAGCTGGGCACCCACCCGCTGGTTGAGCAGCTGAAGGTCTTGACTCTGCGCCTGACTGGTTCGGATATGGTCGAGGATGCCGATGAAGACAGGGTCGCTCTGGCGATAAACTTTCTTGAGTTCGATGCTGACGAGCTGGAACTGCTGGAAGATCTTGGCATCGAAGAAGAAGCTGCTGCGATAGAAAGGATTCAGCAGTTTGCGGTCCTCCTCCTTTACCACCGGTTCCAACTGATAGATGTCGCCCACCAACAGAAGTTGCTTTCCACCGAACGGCTCCCTCATATTGCGGCAATACACACGCAGCACCTTGTCGATGAAATCGATGATGTCGGCACGCACCATACTGATCTCATCGATGATGATGAGTTCCACTTCACGGATAATCTTGATTTTCTCGGAATTATACTTCAATGTATTCCGGATGTTGCGCACGGAATACATACTGTCGTTGGGCAGCAGGGGGTGGAAGGGCAGCTTGAAGAAACTGTGCAGGGTACTTCCGCCGGCATTGATGGCTGCGATGCCTGTAGGTGCCAGAACGATGTGTTTCTTCTTGGTATTGGCTGCGATGTACCGCAGAAAAGTAGATTTACCCGTCCCCGCCTTTCCGGTGAGGAAAAGCGAACGACGGGTAAACTGTATGATTTGGAGTGCATTCTGCAGCTCCGCATTGTCGAGATCAATCATATTTTATTTTTAAAGGTCGTCGAAGTTGACAGGCTGTTCTGTTGGCTTTGTCTTCTTCTTCTCTTTCTTTTCTTCTGTAGCTCCTGAAGCAGAAGATTCTCCTTCCGACTTGACTGCAGGAACCTCCTTTGTAATAGGATTGCCGTTTTCGTCGAGGATGATTTCCTCTGTGAATGCGGTGCTATCCACACGGGAGGTATCTACCTTTGGTTTTGGTGCATAGCTTGCGCAGATATACATATCTCGTGTAATGTCGCCATCCTGTGGCTTGTCGAACTTGGCGTGATACTGCTGGAAGGCAGGATCGCCGAATACAGACTGCATGAAGTAACCGCATATTGGCAATGCTGTTCGGGAACCCTGACCCAAGGCTCCGGTGCGGAAGTGGAGACAGCGGTATTCGCCGCCTACCCAGGCACCAACCACCAGTTTAGGACTTACACACATGAACCAGGCATCTGAGTGGTTGTTGGTCGTACCCGTCTTTCCGCCAAACTCGGTGTCACGGTATTTGCCTACATATCCCCAGAGGCTCTGCGAAGTACCGCCTGGCTCCTTCATACCGCCCTGGAGCAGCTGCTGCATCAGGAAGGCACTCTTGTAAGGAATTACCTGCTCTTCTGTAGATGGACCTTCATATACCACCTTGCCGTCGTGGTCCACAATCTTGGTAACCAATACCGGGTCGTGGTGCTTACCATTGTTTGCAATGGTACTGTAGGCACAGGCCATCTCCAGCAGGTTCACATCACTGGAACCCAAGGCAAGAGCTGGTGTGTCATCCAGTGGACTGTTGATACCCATCTTTTGGGCGGTTTCGATGATGCGCTTGATGCCCATCTCCTGTCCCAGGCGTACTGCCACGGAGTTGATACTCTTGGCGAAGGCACTCTTCAATGGGATACTGTCACCCGAGAACGAACCGTTGGCGTTGGATGGTCTCCAGATGGTCATCTCGTGCTTCTTCTTGTCATATACCTCCATCGAGATATATTCGTCGCGGCGCTTGTCGCAAGGAGTCAATCCCTGGTTCATTGCCTCTGTATAGACGAAGAGCTTGAAGGTAGAACCCGGCTGGCGCTCGGCTGTTACCTTGTCATACTTCCAGTGGTCGAAGTCGATGTCGCCCACCCATGCCTTCACGGCTCCCGTCTGTGGCTCCATAGCCACGAACGCACTGTGCATGAAGGTAGTCATATACTTGATACTATCTTCAGAAGTCATGTTGATAGTGATGTTTCCCTTGTCGTAATCGAATACCTTAACCGGGTGAACCCACTCCTTATAATAGTAGTTCACGGAGTCTGGATTGTTAGGGAAACGAGCCACCAGATCCTTGTAGAATGGCTGTCGCTCGGCGATGCCCTGGATGAAGTTTGGAATCACCTGGTGGTTCTCATCCTGCCAAGGTTCCTGTCCCATCCATTTTCCCTTTCCTGCCTGTGTGCGGCGGATGCTCCAGTGGTTGTTGAAGTTCTGCTGCACCTGCTTCATCTGCTTGCGGGCAGCCTCCTCGGCATACTTCTGCATGCGGGTATCAATGGTGGTATAGATTTTCAAGCCGCTGGTGTAGAGGTCGTAACCTTCCTCCTTGCACCAGTCTTTCAGGTAATTGGCTACAGCCTCACGGAAGTATTTTGCCTGTCCGTCGTAGTTTTCCTCTACCTTGAAGTCGAGCTTGATAGGCTCAGCCTTGAGCTGGTCGTATTCTGCATGTGACAGATCGCCGTGTGTCACCATATTATATAATACGGTGTTGCGGCGTGCCAGACTGTTCTCCGGATTGGTACGTGGATTGTAATAGGTGGTAGCCTTCAGCATACCTACGAGTACGGCAGCCTGGTCGGTGGTCAACTCCTTAGGAGTGGTATTGAAGTAAGTCTTGGCGGCAGTCTTGATACCGTAAGAGTTACTACCGAAATCCACGGTGTTGGCATACATGGTGATGATTTCCTTCTTCGAGAAAACCGTCTCCAGCTTCACGGCGATGATCCACTCCTTGCTCTTGATAATGAGCAGGCGGAGTACAGGCACCTTGCCGAGCAATCCCGTAGAATACTGCGAACGGACGCGGAACATATTCTTTGCCAGCTGCTGCGTGATGGTAGAAGCACCACGCCCATTGTGATGCAGGAGAGCATCCTTGGCAGCAGCGAAAACGCCGATAGGGTCGATACCGATATGCTTGTAGAAACGCTCATCCTCGGTATCCACCAGTGCCTTGAAGAAGGCAGGGTTCACCTCGTCGTATTCTACAGGAGTACGGTTCTCATTGAAATACTTACCGATGAGCTTGCCATCGGCACTATAAATCAAGGAAGCCTCGGAAGTCTGAGGATTCAAAATACCTGAAAAATAACCAGGTGACTTACCGAAAAGCCATAAGAAGTTAATATCGACAGCACCTAAATAAAGGATAAAGGCGACAATACAACTTGCCAAGGCGACTACCGTCTTGGTGTACCACGCTCTTCCCTGATACAATTTCTTGTACCAAGGCCAAAAGGCGCAAAGCTTTTGCCATATCCAGGCAAAGATAGTCTTGACTTTGTTCATAATCGTTTTTCTGTTTTTGTCGGTGCAAAGGTACAATAATAATTTGAAAAACCATCAATCTTTGTGTTTTTATTTGTTATAAAGTCTCAATCGATGTGTATGAAATGTTACAGGAACTTTATCGGATGTTACATTCCGGCGGAAATCTTCTGTTTTTAACTTTTTTCACCATAAAAAAACTCTTAAAATGATTGCTGAAACAAAAAAATATAGTACCTTTGCGCTCAGCAAAAACAAGTCAATTATATAAAAACTTAATATAAAACACAAGAATTATGGTAAGCAACAACATTCCACAAGTAAAGCTCGGCATCATTGCCGTTAGCCGTGACTGTTTTCCAATCGCGCTTTCTACTCAGCGCCGTGAGAACATCGTAAAAGAGTACAAGGGTGAGATTTTCAACTGTCAGACTACAGTTGAGAACGAAAAAGATATGCTCAAGGCTGTGAGCGAGGTAAAGGAGCAGGGCTGCAACGCTCTGGTTGTATTCCTCGGTAACTTCGGTCCTGAGACTCCTGAGACTTTGATTGCAAAGAACTTCGATGGTCCTGTCATGTTCGTAGCTGCCGCTGAGGGCGACGGCGACATGATCAATGGTCGTGGTGATGCATACTGCGGTATGCTCAACTGCTCTTACAACCTCGGCATGCGCCACCTGAAGGGTTACATTCCAGAGTACCCTGTTGGTACAGCAGAGGAAGTAGCTAAGATGATTGCAGACTTCGTACCGGTAGCTCGCGTCATCATCGGTTTGAAGGGCTTGAAGATTATCACATTCGGTCCACGTCCTCAGGACTTCTTCGCTTGCAACGCTCCTATCAAGGGCTTGTATGAATTGGGTGTAGAGATTGAGGAGAACTCAGAGCTCGACCTCCTCGTAGCTTACAAGGAGCACGAGAACGATCCACGTATCGACGAGGTTTGCGCTGATATGGCAAAGGAGATGGGCGAGGGATGCTACTATCCTGATCTCAGCCGCAGAATGGCACAGTTTGAGTTGACATTGCTCGACTGGGCAGAGGCTCACAAGGGTTCTCGCCAGTATGTAGCATTTGCCGACAAGTGCTGGCCAGCCTTCCCAAGCCAGTTTGGTTTCGAGCCTTGCTATGTTAACAGCCGTCTCGTTAGCCGCGGTATTCCTGTAGCTTGCGAGGTTGATATCTATGGTGCATTGTCAGAGTACATCGGTATGTGTGCATCTGATGATACCGTTACATTGCTCGACATCAACAACTCTGTTCCTCAGTATATCTATGATGAGGATATCAAGGGTAAGTACGATTACAAGTTGCCTGATACCTTCATGGGCTTCCACTGCGGTAACACTCCACAGTGCAAGATGTGCTCTAGCCGTAAGATCAAGTATCAGTTGATCCAGAACCGTTTGTTGGAGAATGGTGGCACACCAGACTTCACCCGTGGTACATTGGAGGGCGATATCGCTGCTTCTGACATCACATTCTATCGCTTGCAGTGCGATTCAGAGGGCAACCTCCGCAGCTACATAGCAGAAGGTGAGGTTCTCGATGTTCCTACCCGTTCATTCGGTGGTATCGGTATCTTCGCCATCAACGAGATGGGCCGCTTCTATCG
>JAIINY010000063.1:0-12709 GCA_022741625.1 Prevotella sp.
CCCACGTTCTTAACGACACCGCAGACACGCATAGGACGGTTCAACTTCTTGCGCAGATAGATAACCAGTTCGGCATCCTCCAGCTCCTTGATATCAGCCTTGCGGCAGCAGAGGTCGCGCTGAACGAAGCGGATAATCTCCTCCAGCTTCTCGTGGTTGTACTGTCCGGAATCCAATACCTTCAAGTAATCGAATGCCTGCTTCTGCAAAGTAACCAATACACCGGCAATCACCTGCTTCCAGGTAACAGTCTCGCCCTTCAGGCGATCAGGAACCACATTATCAATGTTCTTGATGAATACTACATCTGCATCTATCTCGTTGAGGTTTTCGATGAGAGCGCCATGACCGCCCGGACGGAACAGCAATGATCCATCCTCGTTGCGGAATGGAGTATTATCCGGATTGGCAGCGATGGTATCGGTGCTAGGCTTCTGCTCAGAGAATGAGATGTTATACTTGATGCCGTAGCGCTGTGCATACTTATCTGCCTTCTCGGCTACCATCTGCTTGAAGAGTTCCAGGTGGTCGTGAGAAACGGTGAAGTGAACGTTTGCCTCGCCGTTGCTGCTAGCATAGAGCGCAGCCTCTACCAGGTGCTCCTCCATCGGGGTGCGAACCTCGTCCTCATACTCGTGGAACTGGAGCAATCCCTTAGGCAACTGACCGTAGTTCAATCCCTCTGGCTTGAGGAGATTAGCCACGATGGCCTTGTAATCGCCCTTCTTGATGAGGCACATAATACCCTTCTCATTGTTGACATGGCACTTGTCGCAGAGCGCCTTGCGGAAAGCAAACTTCTTGATATTCTCGAAGAATTGTTTTTCGAAGTCAGTAGTAGGAACATCGTATGGAGCATCCAGGAACGCAAACATATTCTTGAACATACGGCTAGCCGCACCTGATGCAGGTACGAACTTCACAATCTTGTGACCCTCAGCCTTGTAGTCGTTCCACGCTTTCTCGTAGTCCTCTACTTCCTGGGCTGTAGGAGCCATAATACCCTTACCGATGGCAGCCGCACCCTCAAGCTTGAGGAATGGGAAACCATTCTTGATTTGTTCCAACTGGTGTTCAATCTGCTGCTCGGAGATGCCGCGAGCAGCGATTTGGTTTAGATCTTGCTGATTCATAATACCATATTTATGTTAAATTTACACTATATGTGCTACAAAGATAATAGTTTTTTCTGATAATCAGAAATATTTCCGCTTTTTTTTGTACCTTTGCATTGAAAATTTAACGAAGTACGCGTTTTTTAACGCTGAAACGCCATTGTTTGTCAAATTTAAAATGGAATATTGCGACATGGTTAGTAAATTATCAAAGGAGCACGACCGAAGGTCGGGGCTATCACATTACCTCTATGGGGTATCTAACTTGTTCATCAGCGGAACCGGTATAGGCGGATTATCTCCTATGATTACCGGAGACGAGATGGGTGTAAATAATATACTCTGCCTTGTACTTGGAGCTATAGCAGCTTTTGTATTTGCGTATAGTGCAAACAGAGTTATGAAGTATAACGATAAATAAGAAACAATATGGAACTATATACTATATTTATGGGGCTAGGAGCCTTGATAGGAACCTGCTTCGCCATCTGGCTCAACACCAAATCAGGCCAGAAATGGATAGACGAGTTATAACAACTCAATAATATATAATCAACGGGAGGGAACGACAATGAACGAAACACCTTTTAAATTCACAACCGAAGAAAAAGAGCAGACACTCCAAATCCTGGAGCGCCTGAGAACCGCCGTGGGCGACACATTCAAGCCGGGCGATGAGCAGCATCTGCGTGAAGACATACAGCATGCCTTCATCAACCACCAGATCAAGCGCAACGTCTTCGGCATGAACCCTATACTCGCAGCCCTGCAGACAGCAGAAATCGCAGTGAACGAAATCGGTCTGAAAAGAGACGGCATCATCGCTATCCTGATGCAGACCAGCGTCATCGACGGCTATCAAACCATCGAAGACATCCAGAAGAAATACGGCGACAGCGTGGCGCATATCATCAGCGGACTGCTCCGCATTCACGATCTCTACAAGCGCAACCCGATCATCGAGAGCGAGAACTTCCGCAACCTGCTCATCTCCTTCTCAGAAGACATGCGCGTGATTCTCATCATGATAGCCGACCGAGTGAACGTGATGCGACAGATTCGTGATACCGACCAGAAGGAGGCGAAGCACGAGGTGAGCGAGGAAGCCAGCTATCTCTATGCCCCACTCGCCCACAAGCTGGGTCTCTACAAGCTGAAGAGCGAGCTGGAAGACCTGAGCCTGAAGTATCTGGAGCACGATGCCTACTATATGATCAAGGAGAAGCTGAACGCCACCAAGGCTTCACGCGATGCCTATATCGCCCGATTCATCCAGCCTATCAAGGAGAAACTCGATGCTGCCGGACTGAAATATCACATGAAGGGAAGAACCAAGAGCATCCACTCCATCTGGCAGAAGATGAAGAAGCAGAAGTGCGCCTTCGAGGGTGTATATGACCTCTTTGCCATCCGAATCATCATCGATGCACCAAGAGAGAAGGAATACATGCAGTGCTGGCAGACCTTCGCCCTGATCACAGACATGTATCAGCCGAACCCAAAGCGTATGCGCGACTGGCTCAGCGTGCCTAAGAGCAACGGATACGAGAGTCTGCACACCACCGTGCTGGGACCTGAGAAGAAATGGGTGGAGGTGCAGATCAGAACCGAAAGAATGGACGATATTGCCGAACACGGACTGGCTGCACACTGGCGCTACAAGGGCATCAAACAGGGAGAAGGAGGCATTGACGAATGGCTTGCCAACATCCGTGCCGCCCTGGAAAGCAACGACGACCTGCAGTTGATGGACCAGTTTACCACCGACCTGAAGGAAGACGAGGTTTATGTGTTCACCCCTAAGGGCGACCTGCTGAACTTCCCGAAAGGTGCCACGGTGCTCGACTTTGCCTACTACATCCACTCGCGCATCGGAAACACATGCGTGGGCGGAAAAATCAACGGCAAGGCAGTAACCTTCCGACAGGAACTGCACTCAGGCGACCAGGTGGAAATCCTCACCCAGAGCAACCAGAAGCCTAGAAGAGAATGGCTCAACATCGTGCAGACATCCAAGGCAAAGGCAAAGATCCGACTCGCCCTGAAGGAAACGCAGAAGAAGGACGGACTCTATGCCAAGGAACTGCTGGAGCGCCGATTCAAGAACCGCAAGATAGAAATTGATGAAAGCACCATGGCGCGCATCATCAAGAAGATGGGATACAAGGAGAACTCTGATTTCTACAAGGATGTGGCGGAAGAGAAACTCGACGTGAACACCGTGGTAGAGAAATACATCGAGGAGCGTGACCACGATCTCAACCTCAGCAACACCAACAAGCCTACCGAAAGTGCAGAGAACTTCGAGTTCGAGAACCCTACCGAGGAACTGCTGAAGCAGAGCGACGACGTACTGGTGATTGACGAGCACCTGAAGGGCATCGACTTCGAGCTCTCCCACTGCTGCCACCCTATCTACGGCGACCCTATCTTCGGATTCGTAACCATCAGCAAGGGCATCAAGATTCACCGCATCGACTGTCCGAATGCCAAGGAGCTGCGCCGCCGTTTCGGCTACCGCATCGTAAAGGCGAAATGGAGCGGAAAGGGTACATCGAAGTATGCCATCACCCTGAGAATCATCGGAAACGACGATATCGGCATCGTGAGCAACATCACCAACATCATCTCGAAAGAGGATAAGCTCGTGATGAGAGGCATCAACATCTCATCCAAGGACGGTCTGTTCTCGGGCAATGTAACCGTGATGATCGATGATGCCGGCAAGACGGATGCACTCATCAAGAAACTGAACACCGTAAAGGGCGTAAAGCAGGTTACGAGAATATAAATTGGTTTAAAGAAAATATAAAACCAATCGTATTGGAAAGCATAAAAATCAATGTTACAAAAAAATCCCGCAGAATTTTGCTCTGCGGGATTTTTTTATTATTATTTCATCTTGTTCAAGCACTTATTTCGCCTTATTCAACCGCTTGATCACCGAGTAGGCATCATACAAGCCCAGCTCTCCAGCCTTCGAGAGATCCTGGATACCAGCCTGCTTGTTGCCACTCTTGGCACGTGCGATACCTCTATTATAATATGCCTCAGCCAGACGGTTGTCTATCTTCAGTGCAATGGTATAATCATCTATCGCCTTGGAAAGCTCGTTTCTTCCGGCATGCAGATTACCCCTGTTATAATAGATGTAGGCATTGTTGCTGTTCAGGCGAATGGCATCGCTGAAATCAGCCTCGGCAGAATGGATATTCACCACACCCTTGCCCTGAGCCTTGTTGAACTCATCCAGCTCAGCCTGACAGACGGCACGCTGCCAGTAAGCCAGTGCATTCTTATCATCCAGCGAGAGATAATAGGTGAAATCACTGATGGCTGCCTCGAAATCACGCAATACGCTATGAGCGATGGCACGACGCATCAATATCTCCTTCTTCTGATCAATATCCTTCGCCACACTCAGTTCTGCCGAAAGCTTATCGATGAGAGAGAAGATCTTCATAGAACTGTTCTCATCCAACTGCTCCTTGGAACATACGATATAAACCTTGTCCTTCATCTTCTGGTTCAGCGCCTCCACATCCTTGTCGAAAGCCTGTACCCCACTCACATTCTGAGTGTTAGGGAAGTAAGAAAGCTGGGACATCGGCAGATAGGCAGTCTCTACCTGGCGGTTCTGGATTCTTCCACGATACTCACTCTTGTAGTTATGCTCATACTTCGGCTCATCATCCACCACAATGGAAGCGAACTTGTTTGGGTCTATCTCCGAACGCTTGCGCATCTCCTTCTTGGTCTTCGCACTCCAGCGAGGCTGGATACCGAGATGCTTGTTCATCTGCGCCTTGAAGATACGGAACTCATCCAGCTCAGCCTTCGCCGTCATACCCAGTCGGCGATAGCAATGAGCACGGGCGGAAAGACCCGTCCAGAAGTTAGGAAACTGATTGATTACCGTAGTATAATCGCGGATAGCCGCCTTCAGGTTGCCCGTCTTGTCATGCAAAAGCGCACGGTTGAATATCGCCATAAAGTTCTTCGGCTCCATCTTGATGACGAAGTCGAAATCGGTGATGGCACGGTTGTCATCACCCAACTGCACACGCATCAATCCACGGTTGTAGTGAGCGAGGAAGTTGTGCGGATCCAGGTCGATAGCGGCATCATAGTCGCTCATCGCACCTCGTAAATTGTTGATGTTGATACGAGCCAATGCCCGGTTGATGTAACTGTTTACATTGTTCGGCTTGAAGTGAAGCGACTTGGTGAGCGCCTCATCAGCCACCTTCCATTCCTTCCGGGCAAGCGCCATATAGGCACGTGTAATCCAGGCATCACCATCGTATGGATTCAGCTTCAGGCTCTGGTCGAGCCATTTCTCAGCCTGCGCCGTATCCTTCTGATGCAGATATACCTCAGCCTTCAGGGAGTAGGCATTCGAATAATCCTTCCACTTGGTGATGACCGTATCAAGTTCCAGCTGCGCCTTGTCGTAGTTCTTCGCCTCCATCTGGCAGAGCGCACGGTTGAACCAGTAGTTGCGGTTGCGAGGTTCCAGTCGGATGGCAGAATTATAGTCGGCAATGGCATCATCATAACGCTGCTGACGGATGCGGCAGATGGCACGCAAGTCGTAGATATCGTTGATATACGGGTTGAGGTTGATCGCCTCGGAGGCATCACTTTCGGCACCCATATAGTCATCGAGATTAAACTTGGCCACACTGCGGTAATACCAAGGCTCATAGAGATAAGGCTTGGCACCGATGGCTAGATTAAAATACTTAATAGAAAGAACGAAGTCCTCGTAGAAGAGAGCACTTCTTCCCGCCGTAACGAGGCGGTCAACTCTATATTGCGCCGATGCTGACAAAGTAGCCAGCACCAGCACAAAAGTGAAAATAAACTTTTTCATCGACGAATCTTGGTACGATAGCTGCAGCGGAACTTACCCTTGATAATGTTCTTGAGCTTGCCAGCTATCATGTTCTTACGGAGAGGAGACACGCGGTCAACGAACATCGTGCCCTCCAGGTGATCGAACTCATGCTGCATCACGCGAGCCAAGTAGCCGCTCACCCACTCATCATGCTCCAGGAACTGCTCATCCATATACTTCACATGGATGCGGGTAGGACGAACCACCTTCTCATTGATGCCAGGAATAGAGAGACATCCCTCATCAGAAGAATCCTTCTCAGCCTCCTCATCATACTCCAGGATATGAGGATTGATGAAGGCATGACGGAATCCCTTATACTCAGGGAGATCATCGCTGAGCACATCGAGATCGATGACTACCAGGCGGATAGCCAAGCCAATCTGAGGCGCAGCCAGACCGATGCCATTGCTCGAATCGAGAGTCTCGTACATATCATTGATTAATTTCTTCAACTCAGGATAATCGGGGGTGATATCTTCAGCCACTTTTCTCAATACAGGCTGACCATAAATATAAATTGGTAAAATCATCTTCTTGATTGCATAAAGTCTTGTAATATGATGGTAGCACTTATCTCATCTACCAATCCCTTGTTTTCTCTTCTCGTCTTCTTCTTCACGCCGCCGTCTATCATGGCACGATGCGCCAAAACCGACGTAAAGCGCTCATCGTAGTACTCGATAGGCACCTCGGGATGAGCCTTGCGCCAGCGGTTGAAGAAATTCTCCACACGCGCCAGGTTCTCGCTAGGCTGCCCATTGGGCTGGGTAGGCTTACCGATGACGATGCGCTCCACCTGCTCCTTCTGGATATAGGCTTCGCAGAATTCGAAAAGTTCGGGCGTAGCAACAGTTGCCAACCCATTAGCAATGATCTGCAATGGGTCGGTAACTGCCAGTCCGGTACGTTTCTTACCGTAGTCTATAGATAAAATTCGCATTCAGTTACGAAATTCTAATCTGTCTTTAAAGAAACGCAAAAATTACTTCTTCAAAAGCAACCAAGCATCTGGGTACTTGCCAGCACGGAGCTCGTTGCGGCTCTTAACAGCACCAGCCTTATCTACAAATGTAGAAGCAATGACACGATACATGTGACGTTCACTGTTGTAAACGATCTGAGAATCATAACCAGCGCTCTTCAGAGTGCTAGCCAATCCCTCAGCATTAGCCTTCAGAGAGAAAGAACCAACTACTACGCTGAAGTTCTGCAGACCAGAACCTGAGATGAGATCAACATTCTCCTGACGAACAGTAGCATTATCAACTTCTGTAGTTGTGCTCTCTGTAGGAGTTGTTGTTTCCAATGGAGTAACTACTGGTTCCTGAACAGCTGGTTCCTGCTGAGCCTCCTGCTGCTGTGCCTTCTCATAAGCCTTCTTATAAGCACTTTCCTTAGATGTACCACAACTTGCGAGTGCCAGAACAGCACACAATCCTAAGCTCAAAACTGATAATTTCTTCATAATCTTTTCTAAAATTGTATTTATGTTTACTTTAATATTTTATATTGCTTCACCTTATTATATATAGATGCCGCCCAAACATAAGCCAGACCTACACCTTATTATATATAGGGGCAATAAATAGCTTTACGCTTTTATTCTGCGAAAATACAAAATATATCCCAAAGAAAGAAACGTTTTCAGCATAAAGATTGTTAAACATTACGTAAAACAACATTTTTAACGAAATATTAAGACTTAAAAGCTTGTTTTTCAAAGAATAATTAGTATATTTGCAACTGATAAGCGAAATAAGTGCATCTGGACGTAAAAACTCCAAAATGCCATCGCCATCACACAATTTACATAAATATATTGTATAACATTTAAAACTTTTAGATTATGAAGGCATTAGGTTACATTGGCGCATTCCTCGGTGGCGCTATCGCTGGTACAGCACTCGGTATGATTTTTGCTCCTGAGAAGGGTGAGGATACACGCAGCAAGATTGCTGGAGCTGTAGAAGATTTCTGCAAGAAGCACGACATCAAGTTGACACGCAAGGACGTTGACGACTTGGTTGACGATATCAAGGATGTTGCTCCTGAGGTTTAAGCCCCACCCAACTACCTTGTTTTTTCGACAAGTACAACATATTATTACTTGAATAAGCGATAAGAATGTTTTCGAGCGATAAGAATGTAGAAACCATCGGGCAACTCGTAGAGGTGCTCAAGCATTACATCGGGCTCAAATCTGAGTATATGAAACTCGATGTAGCTGACAAGGTGGTAAGACTGCTCGCTGCACTGATCATGGGATCGCTGCTGCTGGCTCTCCTCGCCTTGGCTCTGATATATCTTTCGTTTGCTGCCGCATTCGCCATGGCTGATTACGTAGGCTTGGCACCTGCATTCTGCATCGTGGCGGGAGCATACTTATTGATATTGGTTCTCTTCATCCTTTTCCGACATCAATGGATTGAGAAACCACTCGTGAAATTCTTAGCAAGTCTGCTTATGCAAAAATAAAAAATGAGCATGATGATGACAAACGAGCCAAACAATGACAACAGGTACCTGGACGACGACAACAGTTGCCCACAGTATAACAGCCTCAACGACATCAGACTGCGCAAGGAAGCACTTTGCAAAAGCATAGAGGCAGACGACAAGAAGATCAAGACCCTGTGGAACTCTCTCTTCACCAAGCCTGACGCCTTCAAGAAAGACGCAAGCAGAGGCAAGAGACTGCAAAGTATGATGTCTATTGGTATGGGAGCTTTCGATGGAGCTCTGCTGGCGTGGAAGCTCTACCGGAAATTCAAGAAAAAGAAATAAGAGAATTCCTCTATCTCAAGAGAAAGATATGAATGAAAACATAAGAAATGCGGCCTTGCAAAAGACCGCATTTTTTATATCTTTACCAGGGTATAAAAACAAAAAAAAGGGTCACCGCCGTGACCCAATACCTTGTTAACCTTAAATCTAATACTATGAAAAACACACATGCAAATATAGAAAGAATCTGCGAGCCTCACAAGCTTTTTCTAAAGAAAATGCTTTTTCTTAAAACTTTTTAACCTTACATGTTGTTCTTTTTTATTTATTTCGATTTCATTAAGACTTATTCTTCGTCAATTTCCAGCTCCAAACCATCGTAGGCAAAGCAAAAACCAGCAGGAAGCTGGGCATTGGCGGCATCATGCAATCCTATCTGATGAGTAACGTGAGTAAGGTAGGTCTGCTTAACTCCTATCCTGCGCGCCACACGGATAGCATCATCCACCAATTGATGACTATGATGTGGTTTATCGAAGCGCAGCGCATTGATCACCAAGGTCTCTACGCCATCCAGGTAAGCATACTCTTCATCACTCATCGACTTCATATCCGTGATGTAGGCAAACTTTCCGAAGCGGTATCCCAGAATAGGCAGTTTATCGTGCATCACCCGGATAGGCATAAACCCGACATCTCCAATCTGATAGGAATGATGGTGTACGATGGTATGCAGCTTCAACCTGGGAGCACCCGGATAGAGCTTCTCCACATCCTTGGGAAAGCAGTAAGGCATCGTATGCGGCAATGTCGCTGTGGTGATTTCATCGCCATAGATATTGATATCACCAAACTTACAAAAACCACGCAGATCGTCGATACCCCCCACATGGTCGTAATGGATATGCGTAATCAGCACACCATCCAGCTTGCGGAAAGGAACCCGCAGGAGCTGCTGACGGATATCCGGTCCTGCATCTATCAGTATACGGGTACGCTCAGTCTCTATCATCGCCGCACAGCGCAAACGGTTATCCCGTGGATCCTTACTGCGGCACACCCCACAATCACAACCTAAAACAGGAACACCGCTAGATGTTCCTGTTCCCAATAATGTTATCTTCAACATTGAATCTTGATTTACCTTAAATGTTACTTTACATTCACTTCCGGATGGATATCAATGCCAAACTTCTGCCTCACATCCTTTCTGATGGTTTCACAGAGATTGACAATCTCCTCGCCCGTAGCTCCGCCACGATTCACCAGCACCAGAGCCTGCTTGTCATGCACACCGGCACGGCCCAGGCTCTTGCCCTTCCATCCGCACTGGTCAATCATCCATCCTGCAGGAATCTTCTCATGCTCCCCGTCTATGGTATAATGAGGCATACCCGGATACTGGGCTGCCAAAGCATCATACTTCGCCTTCTCTACGATAGGATTCATGAAGAAGCTGCCCGCATTGCCCTGCACCTTAGGATCAGGCAACTTGGCATTGCGGATTTCGATGATCACATCTCGAAGCTGCTGCGCTGAAGGATGCTCGATATTCTTAGTCACCAGAGATGCACGGATGTTACCATAGTCCAGGTCTGGGGCATAGGTCTTCTTCAGGCGATAGATGACATGGGTAACGAGATACTGATCTCTCCACTCATGCTTGAACTTGCTCTGGCGATAGCTGTACTGGCAATCCTGGTTATCGAAAACAACCAACTTGCCGGTAGCAATCTCCACAGCCTCCACCTTATATATAATATCCTTTGCTTCTACTCCGTAGGCACCGATATTCTGGATAGCACTCGCTCCAACTTCGCCCGGAATAATGCTCAGATTCTCGGCACCATAGAAGTCATGCTCAACCGCATAGGCCACCACATCATCAAAAACCTCGCCGCTACCACAGTTCAGGAACGCCCAATCCGGATTCAGCAGGGCGTCATCATGCTCAGCAGCAGCCAAGTCGCCATTCTCAAGCACCTCAATGCCCTTAATGGCAGAATGGAGCACCGTGCCCTGATAATCGCCTGTCAGCAGGAGATTACTACCCCCACCCAGGATGAGCAGCGGCTGATCGGCAGCCGTAAGCCCAACCACAATCTGCTGCGCCTCTTCTACCGATGAGTATTCCAGGAATCGCTTGCACTTGGCATCGATTCCAAACGTATTGTGAGCCAAAAGGCTATAGTCTCGGATATCCTTCATATCTGGTTATTTCCAAAATAATTAAACATCAAACACTAAACATTAGCATTTACATCTCCAGTTTCATCAGCTGCCACCTACCCTCGATTCTCTTGAAAGTAAGACGGGTTTCCATCCCATTGGCAATACCGCGAATCACAAAGATTTTCTGGCCGCTCTCCGTATATTTCTGTCCATAAATAATATTATATATCATACCATGAGGCAACTGTGGAGCAAAAGCAGGCCAGGTCTCAGGCTCTATCTCGCCTGTCATCGTACTAAAATCATCATCTGGATCAGGACCGGTAAACTTCACCGGATTATGCAGATGGCGAGCCTGGAAAGCCGTATCCGTAGCAAAGGCGCCATAGAACTTCAGGAAGCTGGCATTCATATTCTGATACATCGGCTTGTAGTTGATGCTGGTCATCATCCACTGACCGTTGATACGGTTGAAGAGGAACTGCTGAACTATCTTTCTGCTATAAAACACCTTCTCTATCACCACATGACCAATCGTGGTATCCTTCATCAGTTTCATCTGCTTATGGTTATCGAAAATAAGCGTATAGTAGTCCTGGCGCATAAAGAAATGTTCCATCCTCCAATGTCGCTTCTCGATGTGCTTCTTTAATTTATCATTACGATATACTGCCAGAGGGAAATGGATGCGTTCCATCTGAAGTTTGCGACTGGCTGCAAAATTGAACAGGAAATCATCAAACAACTCGTCTGCTGCCTTCGGCATCGGAGTCTCCTCTATCAATTTCTCAGTTGAGTCCATAGCTTGTGTGTCGGCTACGGCAGTATCAGCCGCAGTCGAATCAACGGCAGGTGCCGGCTTCTTGTCTGTGCATCCTACAGAGGTGAAGCAAACGATAGTAAGCACCGCCAACATGACTGTTATCAAAGAGAGTTTCTTCATAAACTTATAAAATTTCTCAAATTTTCTATGCAAAAGTACAACTTTCTTTTGAGATATTTCATATTTTAAGCAAAAAATGTTATCTTTGCACTCAAAATAGATGAAATAGTGACTTTTGCGAGCCATTTATGGCAAACAAATCGCTTAAACTTCAATTTAGTAAACAGACAAATAATAAGATATGTTATTAGAGAAAATCGAAGAACTCTTGAAAGAAGTCAACGCTCTCACTGCCCAGAACGCAGAGGAGGTAGAGCAGCTTCGCATCAAGTATCTCAGCAAGAAGGGTGAAATCAATGCCCTTATGGCCGACTTCCGCAATGTGCCAGGCGACCAGAAAAAAGAGGTTGGTATCAAGATCAACGAATTAAAGAACGCAGCCCTTGAGAAGATCAATGGCCTGAAAGAGCAGATGGAGGAAGCAGAGTCTTCAAGCGATGACATCGACCTCACCCGCACAGCTTATCCTGTAGCGCTCGGAACACGCCATCCATTGACCGTGGTGAAGAATCAGATCATCGACATCTTCGGCCGCATGGGATTCACTCTCTATCAGGGTCCAGAGGTAGATGACGACAAGCACGTATTCACTATGCTGAACTTCGCTGCCGATCATCCAGCCCGCGACATGCAGGATACATTCTTCATCGAGAAGACCAACTCCAACGATGTTACCAAGAATGTATTGCTCCGTAGCCATACCTCTAACGACGAGGCTCACTATATGGAGACCCACGAGCCACCTATCCGCGTATTGTGCCCAGGACGCGTTTACCGCAACGAGGCTATCAGCGCACGTGCTCACTGCTTCTTCCACCAGGTAGAAGGTCTCTATGTAGATAAGAACGTAAG
>JAIINY010000405.1:0-1848 GCA_022741625.1 Prevotella sp.
GACCGCAAGAAGGCGGTGTTCAAGAAGAAGGAGCTCGATCTGAATGAAATCGTTGAGAATGCGGCTCACTCTTTCGCCCTCCGCGTAGAGCATACGGGAGGAAAGATTTACGTGGATATCGAGGCGATAGACTCTACGCTCTATGTGGATGAGGTGCATTTCCAAAATGTGATTTTCAATCTGATGGACAATGCCGTGAAGTATCGTAAACCCGAAGAGCCTCTGTTTGTCACGATGAAGACATGGAATGATGAGCATCATCTCTATCTCTCCATCAATGATACGGGGTTGGGTATGAAGAAGGAGAACCTGAAGAAGATCTTCGACAAGTTCTACCGCGTACATACGGGCAATGTGCATGATGTGAAGGGCTTCGGCCTCGGTCTCGCCTATGTGAGGAAAATCGTGGAATTGCATGGTGGAGAAATCAAGGTTGACAGCGAATTGGGCAAGGGTACTACCTTTACCATCAAGCTGCCGGTGATACATGATTAAAAGACAATGATAAATAGAATATTAACAAGTAAAAATAATAAGAATATGGAAGAGACAGTAAAAATCCTGCTTTGCGAGGATGATGAGAATTTGGGTATGTTGCTTCGTGAGTATCTGCAGACCAAGGGCTTTGCTACAACATTGTGCCCTGACGGTGAGGCAGGCTTCAAGGAGTTCACCAAGAACAAGTATGATATTGCCGTACTCGATGTGATGATGCCTAAGAAGGATGGCTTTACCCTGGCTCAGGAGATTCGTCAGCAGACGGCAGATCTGCCAATCGTATTCCTTACTGCCAAGACTTTGAAGGAGGATATTCTGGAAGGCTTCAAGATAGGTGCTGACGATTATATCACCAAGCCTTTCTCTATGGAGGAGCTGGTGTTCCGTGTAGAGGCTATCCTTCGCCGTGTACGTGGCAAGAAGACCAAGGAATCTACCATGTACCACATCGGTAAGTTTACCTTCGATACACAGAAGCAGCTGCTTACCATCGGTGATGAGCAGACCAAGCTGACAACCAAGGAGAATGAGCTTCTTGCTCTTCTCTGTGCTCATGCCAACGAGATTCTTCAGCGTGATTTCGCATTGAAGACCATCTGGATTGACGACAACTACTTCAATGCGCGCTCTATGGATGTGTATATCACCAAACTCCGCAAGCATCTGAAGGAAGATCCGCAGATTGAGATTATCAATATCCATGGTAAGGGCTACAAGCTCATCGTTCCGGATATGGATTAGGAATATGGATTGACAGAAAAGCTGTAAACTGTATAAAGCAGTAGAAAGCTATCTATGGAAAAAGAGAAAAGGGATAAGTTTGCAGAAAACCTATCCCTTTTTTTCTTTCATTTCTGAATCGCCTTATTTGGACCATCATGTACAGGTTTCGTTTCTTATCCCTTCTTCAGCGAATAGACAAATCCGGCAATGCCAGCCAGGATGAAGAACAGACCTGCAAACAGCATGATGTTGTTCTTGATGGCGAAGGCGAAGCTGGCCGCAAGCAGCAGAACGCCCAAAACGATGAAGGTCATACCCATGGAAGGGAGGGTATGAAGCGATTTTTTGAGTCTTTTATCCATATTTTTGTACAATTAACAATTATTTTCTGCAAAAGTACAAAAAATATTTGGTTAATTCAAGAAAAAGTTGTAATTTTGCACCGCAATTCGTGAAATGGGGTGTGTTTACGCACACATTTCTATGTTTTGCAAGAGAATTTTAATATTAATTTTTTAATTATTTACAAAAGTAGTATGAATCAATACGAAACCGTTTTCATTTTGACTCCCGTTTTGTCTGATGAACAGATGAAGGAAACGGTCGCTAAGTTCGAGAAGGTACTCA
>JAIINY010000064.1:0-12621 GCA_022741625.1 Prevotella sp.
GGTGGCTGGAACAACACCCAGCACGGAGTGGAGTCGATCGTGAATGGTGCCAAGAGTCAGATAGCTACTACCCCAGGCAGCATCGAGACCGGCAAGTGGTATGACATCGAGCTGAAAGTAGTAGGCGACAGCATCTTCGCCAAGTTGGATGGCAAGGAAGTATTCTCAACCAAGTTGAAGGCAAACACCCTTCCTGGCATCTTCTCTACAGCAACACTTGACGAACAGACGGGCGAGGTAATCCTGAAGATTGCCAACACCAGCACCGAGCACACCACAGCGAAGATTAATCTTCAGGGCAAGGAAATCAAGAATGGCAAGCTCATCCGCCTTTCTGCCAAGAACGGTCTGGAGGAGAACACCATCGACAATCCTACCAACATCTATCCTGTAGAAAACTACGTAACTACAGAGAAGAACGGTGCAACGGTAGAGATTCCAGCCAGCTCGCTGAATATCATCCGTTTGAAATAACAGACTACACCAGGGCAGGATGCCCTGGGATCCATATATAGGTAATAACATTTTGAATAGTTGATAAGAAAGTTAGTTAGAAAAGAGAAGGCGGCAACCTGCGTGATGCAGATTGCCGCCTCGTTTTTTATCTATTGGCAAAAAAATAATAAAAGCCTATATTGGCTCAAATCTGAATATAGGGTTCTTTATCATTTCGGGTTGAAGATACATTAACATATAGATAGGATTATTGAGGAAATTGAACTCCACTACATCCGCAAAGCATTCCTACATGGCAGCTTCTACGTTATTCCGTTTATGCTGTTCCTCCAAAGGAAGGCTTTCTATCTGCTTCCTTAGCTGATAGGCTTTAATGTCTTTGTCTTCAAAGTAACGCCAACCGGTTTTGTTGTTCCATGGGATTCTCCATCGCTTTCTGGAGCCATGCTTTGTGACGGCTTTGACGGCCTCATAGGTGTTGCCAGTAGCAATCTCCCTGACGGTAAGACCATCCTCGTCATATGGTATCAGTTCCCATCTGCTGCCACCTTGCATCTTATCTGTCTTGAGCTGCATGGCATTGTGATTCTTCGCAAACTGTTGGTCACATAGCCTTGCACCTTCTGGTCGTTCTTGCTACGATAGGTTGCATCAGGATCGTTAGGATTCTGAAGACTGTCTGCCTTTACCTCCTTCTTGTCTCGAAGTACAGCCTTTCCGTCCATTACGACATACTGTTCATCAAACAGACGCTGAAGAAGATCATGTGCAGGAGAAGTAGCTGGAAAAGCGGCCAGTATCTCCATGATGAACCATGCGTTGAGGGCAGAATACTTCTTTGAAACACGACTTCCTAACTGCATTGAGGGAGTCGTGAATATATCTAACTAAGGATTCGGATCTGTCTTTTTAAACATTGTCATTCTTTTAGTTGATGGTGTAAAGATACGAACGGGTGTGGTTTGTGTTGCTGCTGAGACGGACTGAGAGTCTGGTTCTCTGCAGTTTGATTCATTTGGTTCTTGTTGTATTGTTCCATTGATTAATTCTCTCTTACTATAATTATTTATTCCGGATGCAAAAGTACAAAAAAAAAATTCGTTTACCTAATGCTTTTACCATGTTTTTTGAGGAGGCTATTTGATTTGTTCAGGAAAAAGTTTTTATGCCATTATTATATAATAAGGTGTATTCCTTACTGTAACATGAATGAGCCAGGTTTTTTTCATCTTTTATATCATAATGTAATATGTATGCAACAAGATAGCCGTACTTTTGCAACCGATTTATAATTAACAAAAAAAAAAAATGAAAAGAAATTTATTGCTGGCACTTACATGGGTAAGTCTTTCTTGCTTTGCACAACAGACTCATTTCACCATTAAGGGAAGAGTTGTTGACAACAAAGGAAAAGGTATAGAAAATGTCGTTGTAAATGATGGTGTTCACTTCGCCACAACAGACAAGAATGGTAATTGGACTTTCGATACTGATACACTTTTCAGTAAGTTCGTAAGCATTTCAACCCCTTCTGAATATGAACTTCCACAGAAGAAAGGACTGGCACTGTTCTACAAGCCGATGCGTGAGGTCATTGAACGCCAGAATAATAGATTTGAGCTTGTCCGTCGTAAAAAGGTAAGCGATACTTTCAGCTATTTTGCTATCTCTGATCCTCAAGTGCTGAACGAAGACGAGATGAACCGCTGGCGCAACGAAACGGTAAAAGATATGAAACATGTCGCCGACTCTCTTGGGAAAAGCAGAGAAGTCATAGGAATGACTCTCGGCGACCTGGTATTCGACAATATGCCTCTTTATCAGGAATATGTGAAATCCTGCCAATCTTTGGGCTTCACCATGTTCCAAACTATCGGAAATCACGATTTTGATAAAGCTTATCAGGATTTGCATAATATGAGAATCGGTGCACCTGTTTATGCCGAGCATTATTATAACCGGTATTTCGGTCCTACAGATTATTCTTTTAATATAGGAAAGATTCACGTGATTACGATGAAAAACATCAATTATGTGGGTCACAAGAAATACCTGGAATCAGTAACCGATGCCCAGTTGTCATGGCTTGAAAAGGATTTGAGTTATGTACCTAAAGGTACTACTGTCTTCATCAACATGCATGCTGCCGGATGGAACAAATATAATAATTCCGGTAATTTTAAGGGTGCTGCCGATGTGGTCAGGTTGCTGAAGGATTATCAGGTGCATTTCTTCTGCGGTCATACCCATTACTTCCAGAACATTGTGGTAAATCCTACTTTCTACCAGCACAATATCGGTGCAGCATGCGGTTCATGGTGGGCTGGCGACCTGAGTGTCTGTGGTGCACCTAATGGTTATCTCGTGGTAGATGTCAACGGAAATGATGTAAAGTGGCATTTCAAACCTACTAAGGGTAGTTTCAGCCAGCAGTTCTCTGTTTATCTGCCAGGCCAGTTCCGCACACAAGTGGGTATGGTGGTTGCCAATGTGTGGGACTATGATCCAGTCTGCAAGGTAGAATACTACGAAGATGGCGTATCAAAGGGAACCATGGAGCAGTTTGCCGACATAGATGATCATTACATCTATCAGCAAAATAAGATTGGAAAGAAAGTTTCTTCCGATAGACTTACTGGTCACCTCTTCCGCTTCAAGCCAACCAAGGGAACCAAGAAAGTAACTATTGAATTCACCAACCATTTTGGAGAAAAGTACTCAGAAACTTACCAATTATAATTTGATACACACGATATTCATATAAAAGTTCAAATTAAAATGAAAAAGAAGAGTAGAAACAGCATATCAAGGTTAGCTTTGACAACATTGCTAGTAGGTACCAGTCTGATGAGCTATGCGGATTCTGAATCCACGCTTACAGGTACTGTCAAGGACGAGAAAGGTGAACCACTGATAGGTGTCACCATCATGGATAAGACGTCAAAACAAGGCGTCACTACCGATGCAGATGGTAACTTTACCTTGAAAGTGAAAAAAGGAGAAAGATTACACATCTCTTACCTGGGATATAAAGAACAGGATATTTATTTCAACGGAAAACCTCTCAATATTGTCTTGCAGCAGGATGTCAAGTCTCTCGATGAACTGGTAGTTGTTGGCTATGGAGTACAGAAGAAACGCGATATCATCGGTGCCATCTCCAGCGTAGGAGGTGAGGTGCTCGAAAACAGAAGCAATCCTAACATCGTACGCTCCTTGCAGGGCGAGGTGCCGGGAATGACCATAACCATGGCTGATGGTAAACCTATCAGAACGGGCAACATCAAAATCAGAGGTAGTGTAACCTCCATCGGCGCCGGCGGTTCAGCTCTGATTCTGATTGACGGTGTAGAGGGCGATTTGAATGCTGTTAACCCAGAGGATGTAGAGAACATTTCCGTACTGAAGGATGCTTCTTCTACAGCTGTGTATGGTGCACGCGGTGCTTTCGGCGTAATCCTCGTTACCACCAAGAAGGCAAAAGCAGGTAAACCGGTTATCAAGTACAGCGCCAATGCTTCTGTCCTTCAGCGTACAGTGAAACCGGAGATGGTAACCAATGGTTTGCAGTGGACTACTGACTTCTATAATGCCTATGTCAACTATAAAGGAAAGGAACCTAGCACCATCAACAACCGTTTCAATAAGTTTATCGTAAACTGGAACGACTGGTATTCTGAGTTACAGCGCCGTGATGCAGATAACACTTTAGAAAAAATCCGTGTCAACTCCAATGGATATTACGACTATTTTGGCAATACCGACTGGTTCGATGAAACCTATAAGAATACATCTTTTGCTACCCAGCATAGTATCAGTCTGAGTGGTGGAACCAAGCGTGCCACCTATCTTCTCTCAGGTGCCTATTATCAGAACGATGGTATTTATAAAATTGGCGATGAGAATTTCAAGCGATGGAACATGAAGGCGGTTGGAACCCTGCAGCTGAATAAATGGCTCAAACTCTCCAATAATACCGAGTTCTGGCGCAGAACCTATCATGAACCTGCCGTCATGTATTCCTACAGTCCTACTGATCTGTCAACCATCATTCCTATCCAGCGTCAGTATGAAACCCAAGGATTCCCTGTAGCAACCCTCCGCAACCTAGACGGAACATGGACCGAGGCTGCTGTTTATACAGGATATGCCGGTATGTATGAGGGAACTTCTTACAGAGAACTCAAGAAATTGACTTTCAAGAATACCACAGCCCTGACAGCCGACATCATCAAGGATGTGCTTCAAGCGAAGGCGGATTTTACCTACAACTATACTCATAATTATCGCAACCAAGTGGGTAACGTATATACAGGATATATCTCTCCTAAAGAATCGGTTGACCATCAGAACTTCAGCTATCTGGAATATCGCTATTACGATACAGAATATAAGGCTGCCAATGCTACATTAACCTATACTCCAAAGTTGGGTGATGCGCATCATGTGAAGGTCATGGCGGGATGGAATATCGAAGACAATGATTATAAAACCACCCGCATCATGCGTCAGGGATTGTTGGTAAAGGACAAGCCAAACTTCAATCTGATTAATGGAGACAGCTATTATATTCAGGATAACGGCAGCAATGAATGGTCTTTCCTGGGTTATTTCTATCGCCTGAACTATAATTTCAAGGGCCGTTACCTGGCAGAATTCAGTGGTCGTTATGACGGAAGTTCCAAATTTCCTACCAATCAGCAATGGGGTTTCTTCCCGTCCGGTTCTGTGGGATGGCGCATTTCTGAGGAACCTTGGATGAAGAATCTGCGTGACCAGTTCCTCGACAATCTGAAGTTCCGTTTCTCTGTCGGTGAGGCGGGTAATGGTCTTGTCAGTCCATATCAATATCTCTCTACCATGTCTGTGAACAAGAGTAATGTGGTACAGAATGGCAACTTCGTTACTTATACCAATGCTCCTACCCCAACTCCGAAGAGTTTGACTTGGGAGAAGGTAACTTCCTACGATTTTGGTGTAGATCTCGACCTCTTCAAGAACCGGTTCAATCTGTGCTTCGATATTTATCGCAAGAACACAACCGATATGTATGTTGTTGGCGATGAGCTGCCTGCCGTATACGGCAACAGCGCTCCTAAGGGCAACAATGCCGATATGCGTACCGATGGCTGGGAGTTGAGTTTGGGATGGAAGGACAACTTCAAACTGGCAGGTAAGCCATTCAACTACTTTGTAAAGGGTGCTCTGTGGGATAGTCATAGCAAGATTACCAAATATACTGCTACCACCAACACCTTGCCAACTATCTATGCCACACATTATTATAAAGGTATGGAAATCGGAGAAATTTGGGGATTTTCTGTGGACGGTTTCTATCAGAGTAAGGAAGATGTGGCAAACTCTCCTTCACAGAGCTGGTTTACTAACTATAACGGAGGTGGAACAATATGGGAAGCAGGCGATCTGAAGTTTAAGGATTTGGACGACAGTAAAGCAATTGACAATGGTAACAATACCTTGGAGAACCATGGTGACCTGAAGAAGATTGGTAATACAACCCCTCGCTATTGCTACAGTTTCTCGTTTGGTGCCGATTGGAACGGCATCGGATTCTCTATGTTCTGGCAGGGAGTTGGCAAGCGCGACTGGTATCCTCACAAGGAGTCATCACTCTTTTGGGGACAATATGGACGCGCCTACGGATTCGACTTGCCTTGGCATAATGCAAGTACCCAGACTGGTGTAGATGAGGATGGCAACATCACCAATTCTAATGCTTACTGGCCACGTTTCCGTTCTTATATCGCCGAAGTAGATAAAGGTCCTCTTTCCCAGGCCAACGACAAGTATCTGCAGAGTGCTGCCTATCTCCGCCTGAAGAACGTAACCGTGAACTATACCTTCCCTAAGGTCCTGACCAGCAAGATAGGTATAGAGAAACTTATGTTCTATGTTTCAGGAGAGAATCTGCTCACCTTCACTCCATTGCACAAGCATGCCAAGAACTTTGACCCGGAGGTCATTGATGCAGGCGATCCTGACGGATGGAACCCTGTTGGATCTGCAGGAGATGGTTACAGTTATCCGATGATGAAATCAATCTCGTTCGGTCTTAACGTGACTTTCTAAAAACAAACATAGTAAAAAATCATATTATAACAACGAAATAATGATGAAAAAGATAATATACGGTCTTGCCATTGCAGCCGTAACACTTACTTCGTGCAGCGACTTCCTTGACAAGGAGCCTTCCAATAAATTGGATGCCGACAAGTTCTTTGCCAACCAGACTGAACTGGACCTTTATGCCAATGGTCTTTATGTAGATTTCATTCCAAGTGCAGAAGAACTGACCAGTAGCGGTAGCGGAACCTGCGACTATCTGGCTACCAGCACTACCAGTCCGCTGCTGATGGCAGATTTTAATGTAGATAAGATGTCGGGATGGACCTATGGTGCATGGACCAATCTCTTCCGCTGCAATTATTTTCTGAAGAATATCAACAAGGCGGCTTCTACCACCGATGCGGCAACCCTCGACTACTATCGTGGAATTGCCAGATTCTGGAGAGCCTATTTCTATTTTGACAAAGTGAAGACTTACGGAGATCTTCCTTGGTATGATGAACCTATCGATGCCGATGACCACGATTTGCTTTACAAGGTCCGTGACAGTCGGGAATTTGTCATGAACAAGATTCTGGAAGACATCAATTTTGCATGCGAGCACCTTAAGGCTAGCAAGGACGAAAAAATTTCCCGTTATGCTGCTCTTGCTCTGAAATCACGCATCTGCCTCTTCGAAGGAACATACCGCAAGTACCATAGTGTCAACCCTTCTACCAACGAAGCTTGGCAGGAGGCTGACGGATCACGCAAGTATCTACAGGCCTGTATCGATGCTTCTGAAGAACTGATGAATTCTGGAGCCTATAGTTTGGTAAATACCGATAATCCGGCAACCGATTATCGCAGTCTGTTCCAGTCTGAAAAGCCTAAAGATCAGGAAGTCATTATGGCTAGAGAATATAGCGCTGACCTGATGTCAACACATAATGTAACACAGAAATTCAATTCTGCAGGCAATGATACCCGTCGCTGGTCGCCTACACAGGAGTTTGTCAACACCTATCTCAATCTGGATGGAAGCCGATTCACCGATCAAACCGGATACGACAAGAAGACGTTTGTAGAGAACTGTACCAATCGCGACTATCGTCTCCAGCAGAGTGTCATCACACCAGCTTATATCAAGAGCATTAATGGTACGAAGAAAACCTATAACGCTACTTGGACTGTTACTATGACGGGCTATCAGGTCATCAAGTTCAATATGGACGATACCTATTACGAGCAGACTAGCCGATGCAGCAATGCCATTCCCATCTTCCGCTATGCTGAGATTCTTCTCAACGAGGCTGAAGCGAAGGCAGAATTAGGCTTAATGGATGAAAAGGTATGGAACAAGACTATCCGTCCTATCCGTGAGCGTGCCGGTGTAAAGGGTGATGCTCCTGTTGTTGCTGATTCTTATCTCATCAGCTACTATAATAATAAGGTCTCTGATAAGTGGATTCTGGAGATTCGCCGAGAGCGTGCCATCGAACTCTTCTTTGAAGGAGGTGGACTCCGTTATGACGATCTGATGCGCTGGGCAGAAGGCGACATGCTTACCAAATCATGGAGTAGTATTTATATAGGTAACAAGAATGAGGCTTACGATACCAATGGTGATGGCGTAAAAGACCTAGAAGTAGTTGACAGAAAACCAGGTTCTACCCCAGCTGGTGTCTATCTTGTAGACCTAAGCAAGTCACCTTATTATACATTCAAGGACGGCCGTCTCATCATTAAGAACGAGAATAGTTGGAGCGACAAGAAATACTTGCACCCAATACCGAAGGCTGCCTATGTGAAGAACCCTAATTTAAAACAAAACTACGGATGGGAATAAAGATGAAGACTAAGATTTTAAACTTGGCATTGATTGCCACTTTAGCTATATGCGGTTGTTCTGTTAGTTCTTGCACCAGCGATGAGGAGTCATTTGTATTGAGAAGTGACGACAACCTTAGTTTTTCTTATGCACAGGATTCCAAGGATTTTACCATATGTACGAATGGCGATTGGAGCATCACTTCTGATTGTGACTGGTTAAGTTTCAGTTCGGTGCAGGGAAAGGGTGACGGAACAACACGCGAAAAGATTGTGGTCACGTCAGCCTGCAATACCCAGGCGGCACGTCAGGGAACCTTCGTCCTCCATGCGGCAGGTAAGAATCTTACGGTAACCTGCCAGCAGGAAGAAGGAGCTCCTTTGACTTTCGGGAAGGGTAAGGTTAGCGGAGCATTGAAAGCTGGTCAGCAGATTGAGGATATTTCTATAGAAATTCCTTATAGCTATGGTTATGCCGGTCAGAAGATAACACTTCATACCACGCTCAGCGGTGCAGGCTCTGAAGGTCTGAAGGTCAACGACAAATCGTTTACCTTGGATGCACCAGCTGGAACATTGTCTCTTCCGCTGGAAGGGAAACCTACTGCTTCTGGCCCCCTGTCCATTAAGATACAGTCAAATGATGAAACCGCCAATTCCATCGTCATCCAATGCAACGTTCTTTCAAAAATACTTCTGGAGCAGCACTTCGATCTTATGCTTTGGGGTGGAGATGTAATTGCTTACAAACCGGGCATCAAAGGTGTCTTCGTAAGCGGAGATGGTGGTAAGGTAATTGATACAACCCAACCTGCAACCACTTGCAAAGCTACTGATGATGGAAGTAACGATCTGATTCTCACCATGGCAGAATCTTATCGTCAGCTTCGTGGATTCTCTGGATGGGATGGTGCTAAAATTTATGAACATCCGGGATATGTCAAGATGGGTACGGCGTCAGCCATCGGTAAGCTGATTACTCCAGCTATCTCCAACCTGTCGGAAGGAACTACCCGTATCAAAGTAACTTGCCGTGTAGCCCAGTACTATAAGGAAAACGGTGGTGCGATGATCATTACGGTTTTAGGCGGAGGTACTCCTTCTGTCAGTTCCTATACCTATAAGAATGCCGGTACGGCAAAGGGTGGTACCTGGGAAGAGGTTACTTTTACGGTTAATGGGGTAACTGCAGAAACACAGATACAGTTCAGTACCCAGGGAAATAAGCGATTCTGTATGGACGATATTGTCATATCAGAAGAGAAATAAAGAAATGTGTTAGATTAAGTTTTAGATTTTTCATGAAGAATTTTCTTTCTTATTCATTAGGAGTGGTGCTTGTTATGGCACTCTCCTTTTGCTGTTTATCGTGCAGCAGCGATAATGACATTACAGCCGACAAGGGGAATACTCCTACTCCATCAAAGCCGAAGGTGCCAACTCCTGATGCAGGAAACGACCTGTATGGCATCATTTGTGATAACGGGGGGAATCCTCTGAAGGATATTGTCGTTTCCGACGGATACCAATGTGTGGCAACTGATAGCCGTGGTTTTTATCAGATGAAGCGCAACGAAAAGGCTGAATTTGTAAGCTATTCCATTCCTGCGGAATACAAGGCTAAAAGCACACAGTTTTATCAGAAACTCTCCTCTGCAAAGGAATATGATTTCAAATTGGACAAACTTGCCGATAGTGAGAACCATTTCTATCTGGTAGCCATGGCTGACCCTCAGGTTACGAACAATAAGGAAATCAGCCGCTTTACCGAAGAGACTTTGCATGACCTGAAGGCTGTTTTGTCAACACTCCAGCTTCCTGTTTATGGCATCTGTCTGGGAGACATTGTCAACAACAAGCCTGAGCACATGAGGGCGATGAAGACGCTGCTCAATTCTACCACCATGCCTATGTTTCCATGTATCGGAAACCATGACAAGGATCCGCAAACCGACAAATCTGTACCTCGGACCACTACTACCTACACCAGACAGTTCGGTCCTCTCAATTATTCCTTCAACCGCGGAAAGGTTCACTTCATTTGTCTGGATAATATAATATTCAGTAATTCGGATGAATATGTGGGAGGATTCAGCGATGAACAGGTAGAATGGATGCGACAGGATTTGCAGTATGTACCAAAGAACAATCTGGTCATCGTATATTATCACATTCCAATCCGTAACAGCAACATCCAAAATCGGGATGCAATACTCAGTCTGTTGAAAGAATTCAATCACGTAAAACTGATGTGTGGCCATACGCATTACAATCAGAATTTTCAGATTACGACTCCTATCCAGGTAGAAGAGCGTATTACGGGAGCTGCATGCGGAGCATGGTGGCATGGTGTAATCTGTGCAGATGGCACCCCTAACGGATATGCCATTTACGAAATCAATGGTAATGAGTTTGTTGACAACTATTATAAGTCAACCCGCTTTGACCGGAGTTTTCAGATAAGGCTGCACCATGGGGATGCAACATTTGGTGGTGATTATGGAATATTCAATTATAATCTGACATCCGATTATGTGGTAGCAAATATCTGGAATTATGATTCTTCCTGGCATGTTGGCATTTATGAAGATGATGTGTATATGGGCGAAATGACTTATCATGCCTATAAGCCCGATGCCTGGGCCGGTGGATACATGCTGGGTGTACTCAACCGCAACCCGGAAAATTATTCTCCTACGAGTGCACATGAGTTCGTCTATAAACTTCACAATCCTCATGCCAAGGTAAGAGTGGTAGCAACAGATGGATATGGAAACACCTATACACAAACTGATTTTGTCAGCGATATTTTCTCTGCCGTCCAGTATCAATAGAAAACAAAAGTCCACAGCTGGCTAACATGCCAGCTGTGGATTTTCTACTCATTAAACTAAACCGCTTAAATCAATGGAATATTGGGCAGGCAGGTTCTGTTTCTTTTCTATAAACATAAGCATGCAAATAGGGAGATAAGTAATCTCCAGCGTTATTGTCAATTTGAAAAAAAGAAAAGTCTATATTGGCAGCATACTGGCTTGCCAACAACCCTACATCGCTCATGAACAACTTAAACAAATTGCGCTGTTCACCAAGTTTTAAAGGCAAGCGAGGTTCTTCTACATTATAAGTAGGGAGCGCCACACCAGCATCGGCTAGCCATAAGAAAGAATTTCTGTAACGCTCAAATTTTGCCTTTTCATTTAATGCCTTCAAAATAAAACGCTTGTTCTTGGCATTCAGTTCTGAAGGTATCAAGTCGAATATATCTTTGATAACAGCTTGTTCTTCGGGTCATACTTGGCTATATCCTTTCCGTAGAGGTGCATGATTTCTCGTTGTGCCTCACGCACTATCTGTAAATTATTCGTATTAATATACTTTTGGACAGCCTCAGGCATTCCTCCTACAATAAGATAAAGATGAATGAGATCATTCAGCTTATTATGCACAACCTCATCCACCACCTTGCATTGCTCATAGCACTCCTTGACATGAGCCATTACTCCAGTACTCATCCCTACAGCCTCAGCAAATTCCTCAAAATCGAGAGGAAACATCTCTTTTTCTGCTATATAACCAACAGGTACACTACGGATATCTTTCAACTCTACCCCTAACAACGAGCCACTCATTACATAGCGATAGCTACCATCTTCTACCAGGAATTTGATGGCAGTAACCATCTCCGGACATTCCTGCACCTCATCAAAGAAAACAAGAGTATTGCCTGGAGTAAGTTTTTTCTCAGACAAGGCAGAAAGGCGCAGGAGGATTTTCTTAGCATCAGAAGGAGACTTAAAAGCCTCTCTATACTTAGGATTATTGAGGAAATTGAACTCCACTACATCCGCAAAGCATTCCTTTCCAACCTTCCGGATAGCGAAGGTTTTGCCAACCATGACGAGCACCAGAAACGAGAAGAGCTTTCTTCTCCATTTTGAAGAAATTGCGTAAATAGCTGTATATCTTTCTGTTAAGCATATCTATATCACTTTTTCTTACCATAATTTATAGGCTTTACGGAGCTTTTCCAACCCTTTTTGGGGTATTTTCTGCCACTTTTCCAACTTCTAGCCGCTGCAAAGATACCATTTTTTTCCGAAACTCCTCTATTTAAACAAGAATATTATCTCTAAATATCACCAATCAAAATAATTTTGAAAAATCTGTCGTTTAATTAACCGAAAACATAATTGAAGAGCAGAAACAGCCAAAGCCTGCTGCCAGGATGTAACACATGGTCAGGAAGGTAGTCATACCAGCTATCAA
>JAIINY010000406.1:0-1840 GCA_022741625.1 Prevotella sp.
CTTGTCTTGGGAGATACGGAATCACCCGACTTTTTTATCTTTTCAGGCATGGAAAGATTGGCATCTGTCGATTTCTCCTCGTGGACAACAGCAGAATCAGCATCATCCTGAACTGTACTGCCATCGAGTTGAGCCATCTTCGAATCATCTTGATGCCCTGTCTGGCGCCCTACCCAAGGAATAGCAAACCCTATCAGCAAGGCGATGGATGCAGCCAAACTAAGCGGCAACCATAGGCGGCGCATTCGTGCCTTAGCCTTTGGATGAGCATTTTCTACATGCTCCTCCGCCTCATGGTCAAGAGGCATCCCCTCATCGAAATATCCAAACATCAGCTGATATTCCTTCAAGTCATCGCTCACATCGGGATGCTGACGAAACCACTCCTCTAGCAGAGCCTCCTCTTCCAGAGAAGTCTCACCAGTCATAAATCGGTCGAGCAACAAACGTATGTCTTTTTCTTTTTCGTTCATATCCTATTTCCTCCTTTATTGATTATACATAAGGGCTATCGACATCTTTTTCTGATTTCCTGCAACATCTGCTTTCTTGCCCTCGAAAGCAAGACAGATACAGATTCAGGGGTGATGCCCACGATTTGCGCTATTTCCTCAAAGCTTTTCTTCTCTACCTGTCGCAGATAAAGCACCTGATATTGGTTGGAGGGCAGCGCCTTGAGGCGTTTTTGCAGCCACTGTTCGTTCTCCGAGTTTTCCACTTCCACATCGGGCGGCGCATAGTGGCTAGACGACTTATCGAAAGGCTGGGCATCTATCGAAATCATCTTCCGCTTGCGAAAGAAGTCGATGCAAAGATGCTTGGCTATGCAGCCCATCGAACCTTTGGCATGAGCAGCAGACTGAATGTCTTCCTTGATAGCCCAGAGCTTGAGCATCGCATCCTGTGCGATGTCCTCAGCCTCATCACAGCCAACGCCATAACCCTGACTGATTTGCAAGGCTATCTGCCGCAACTGCGGAACGATATGGATGAATTCATTCTCTGTCATTAGCTCTCTTTTGTTTTATTTGTTCAAAACTACAACATAAACGGAAAAGAAGTGTTTTTCTTAATGGAATTAACCTATATTAACAAGAAAGCCTGGCAATAACGGTTGCCAGGCTTTCTTATTTTATAAAACTGCAAATTATTTATCCAAAACATTCAAGTTCTGATAGAACCAGACATTCATCTGGTTGGCACCACGATGATTCCAGGCATAGTAAGGAATCAGAGTGAGCTTCTGATTCTTGACAGAAACGGTGCCGTCAGTAGCCTGGTCGAGCACCTGAGAAGAGGTCTGGATAGCCTTTACTGAGAAGGCTGGAGCACCCTTAGTCTCTGTATTCTCGATACTGTAGTTATCTACCAGCGAGAATGCAGGCTTCTTGGCCATTACGGCACGGAGCACTGGTTCGTTCTGATTATCCACAGCCTCAGCGCAATATACCAATGGTCCACGCTCTACGGCTACCTTACCCTTATCATCTGCTACCTTGCCATTAGCAACTACTGTACGAACCGGCATATCGAAGTGGATGCGGATGACATCGCCTTTCTTGATGTTCTTGACAGGCAGATAACCCTTGTTGGCATTGAGGTCAGCCTCTACTGCCTTGCCGTTTACGGTTACGCTATAAGCTGGCTTCTCGGCATCGCTATACTTGTAAAGATCGCTAGGCACCACCTGGTTGCGAACCCATCCAGGAATACGGACCAGGAGGTTGGCTTTCTTTACGCCACTCTTCTTCACAGCAATCTTGATATCGCCGTTCCAAGGATACTCGGTAGTCTCCTCCAGAACCACATCCTTGCCATTCACCTTGATGGTAGATGTATT
>JAIINY010000407.1:0-1838 GCA_022741625.1 Prevotella sp.
AAATATTTCATATATACAAATATATAATGTTAATATTCAATAAGTTATAACAGTATAACACAGATGTTAACGAATAAAATATTTAATGCGTCTGCCCTGCTAGCCAGGTGGAGGTGAGAGAGGAAAGCTCCTCGATGGAAGCATCCTGCTTCTGCTTCAAAAGCTGCAGCTGCTTCTTGCATCCATCCAACGCATCCTGGGAGGAAGAGAAGGATGGATGTTGATTGCAAGAAGCCAATACAAACATCATGGTCATCCCGAATACTATTAACTTTTTTACCTTCATTTTATTCCCTTTTCAGTTTTAATATGCGATTTTGATTCTGGGTGCAAAATTAAGAAAGAAAACATCAAAACGGGGTGTTTTCCAAATCTATGTTGGTATTTAACATATCGGAAAAACCGAATTATGCAGGATGACAAAAACAAAAACCAGACATTATAGCAATCCATCTATCTGTTTATAAACAGTTTATGCTAAAGATCTAGATAAAATAATAGCGCCTTTCAAATGTTAACGTCCGAGATTTCAAATGTTAAATTCAGGAGGCTTATTTGACAAAGAGTTTAGAGTATCAACTTGCCAGCTTGCGCACCTCAAACCTTTCACATACCCCCAAACGCAAAAAGTTCCTCGCCTTTTGGCGAGAAACCTCCTAAACCAGCCTATAAAGATTGATAAGATCTATACCCTTAGCCCTGGCATTTCTGCAGGTATAAAAAGTACCTCCCATTGGCTTGCCATCAAAATAGGCAATGATACCGCTTACATGATCCAACATGTAATCATTGCGCTTCAACAGATAACCATTGTAATATCCCTCACTCAGAAGAATCTCCTCATCTGCCTTGGAAAGGATGCGCTGATACCTCTGACGCTGCTGATAAGCCCACCTCTCACTCTGTCCCCGATAAGGAATAACGGCAATCAATTTCAATTCCGAAAGCTCTTCCTTGAGCTTGATGACCTCCTCGGCTGCCAACATGTCAAAGCCCATCGCCATGCCCGAGACAAAGTTTCTGAAACCCAGCATGTAAAGCAGCCTAATCTTTCCCCTCACCTGCCGTCTAAGCTCCGGAACCTTCTCCGGAGCAATAGAGCGATGCCCCGTAAAGGCAACGCTCTGTGTCTTGCTCAAAATCAGTTTCATACCTTTTATATTTATAATGTGTTCTAGCCAAAAACAGACCTCCCACCACCTGTGCCCCATGCTTTTCCACTTCCTCGGCAAAGAGGGCATAAGAGCCGCCGGTGGTGATGATGTCATCAAAGACGAGTACCTTCTTACCCTTGAAGAAAGCCCTATCAAAGTCCATGATGCTCACCTTGGTAATCTCCTTCTCTCCTCCTCTTCTGCGTTCATGAATCGCCAATCGGTCCTCCATCAAGATAAGATGGGAATAACCATTCTGAATACCGCTCAATCTGCTCACCTCCTTGCAGAACTCCTTGTAGCGGCTTCTGTTCACTTCCTGACGACTAGCAGGCACGCAAAGGAAAACCATGTCCTTCACCTCCTCGCCATACTCTTTCTTCAAGTAGGAATCCACCATCTGCGCCACCTGCTTGTAGGCTTCATCCCTAGCGTCCTTGAAAGCATAGATAAGCTTTCTTGCTTCCTTGGCATCCTCACCCACATTGCGGATTCTTGCCGGAAAATACTTCAAGAAGAAGCCCTGCTTCTTGCTCAACTGGGCTTTCATGCCCTCATCTATCACTCTTGCCATAAAAATTCCATTTAAAAAGTTATCTGTTCAAATGGTTCGGAGTCCAAACCTACCTCAGTTCGGGATAACGAACTCTATCTAAAGGCTTTATAATGTTTTTATATAAGGGA
>JAIINY010000065.1:0-12586 GCA_022741625.1 Prevotella sp.
GAAAAAAGATATAAACTTATTAACTTTGCACCGAATTGGGGAAATGTTGATAAAAGAGCTAATCCTTTAAAGACCAAGAAAAAGATTTCCAAGTCGAATACGGATAACTCTGCATAAGATATGGATAATGAAAAAAGCAAATTTAGAAGGTGTTTTTTATCCACTTATCCACGACATATCATCATCCTTATAATCTCTTTTTAAAAATAAGAAATAAAAAATATAATATTAATGTTATGGTGAAAAAAGAATGGATTGAGAAAGGTTACGTGGATGAACCAATCGACGAAACCTTAGACTTGAAAGCTGAAATCAGAAAGCTTTGCAAAGAGAAAGATGCGATTATCCTGGCGCACTACTATACTGTAGGCGAGATTCAGGATATTGCCGACTTTGTGGGTGATTCTCTGGCTTTGGCTCGTAAGGCTGCTGAAACAGAAGCTAAGGTGATGGTGATGTGCGGCGTGCACTTCATGGCTGAAACCTGCAAGCTCTTGAGTCCAGACAAGATTGTGCTCTGCCCTGACCTGAATGCCGGCTGCTCGCTTGCCGACAGCTGCAAGGCTGAGGATCTGAAGAAGTATAAGGAAGAGCACCCAGGCTACCAGGTGGTAAGCTATGTGAATACCACCGCTGCCGTGAAGGCTTTGACCGATTGCGTGGTGACCAGTGGCAATGCCAAGAAGGTTATCGACAGTTTCCCCCAGGATGCGAAGATTATCTTTGGTCCTGATTACAACCTCGGCAACTATATCAACAGCGTAACAGGCAGAAACATGCTGCTCTGGAACGGTGGCTGCCATGTACACGAGAAATTCTCGGTAGAGGCTATCATCAAGTTGAAGCAGGAGCATCCTGAGGCTGTTGTGATGGCTCACCTGGAGTGCAAGGCACCAGTGCTTGCCGTAGCCGATGTGAAGGGTTCTACCGCCACGATGCTGCATTATGCCCAGGAGCATCCTGAAATCAAGGAGTATATCATCGCCACAGAGGCAGGTATTCTGCATGAGTTGGAGCGCAACTGCCCTGACGTCATCTTCTATCCTGTACCACCAGAGGTAAGTGAGGGTGGAGTAGGTTGCAGCTGCAATGAGTGCGAGTATATGAAGATGAATTCATTGAAGAAGATCTACAATAGCCTGAAGTTCGGCTGGCCTACTGTTGAAGTGGCTCCAGAAATAGCCAAGGATGCCGTGAAGCCTATAGAAAAGATGCTTTCGCTTTCATAGGAAAAAGGTTATAGGCTTATGGGAGATATCTTATAGAATTATAGAAAAAAGGTTATAGGCTTATAGAAAAAAAGGATAAGCCCTAACGATTTTTTATATTCAATGATTTTAAATCTCCGTTCAATAGTTTTGAATGTGCGTTCAATGATTTTGAATGTACGTTCAAAACTATTGAACGGAGATTTTCTTTAATAGTATCAACATTTACCATTAAGGATATTCCTATTTTCCTTTAACGGTATTCTTATTTTCCCTTAAGGATAATTCTATTTTCCCTTAATAGTATTCCTATTTTCCCTTAAGGATAAAAGACTATATCACACTACCACCTCATACAATTTCTTGTCTCCTATTACCACCTCATGCAAACCAGGCTGTTTGTTCCTGTTGAAGCAGAAACTAAGCATATAGCCTGTCTGCAAATGGTAATAGTCGAGATATTCGCTGAGTTGTAGCTCGCCTCGCTCATTGTAGGCTTCGCCTCGCCAAATCTTCAGCTCTACCACATATTGCTGACCTAGATAGTCGATGATGACATCAGTACGAGTCAAGTCGCGAGTCTGTGCCTCACAATAATAGTTGCCGATGCCATTGATAACGGGACGAAGATAAGTCAAGAATATCTGACGACCATTGTTCTCAACAAACTCATCATCATGTCCCGGACGATAAATCTCATTGAAATGCACGCAGAAACGCTCCAAGAGAAGGCGCATGTCAAGATAACCATCATGCACAAAACGAGGCTTGTCATACTCACCTTGCTGATAGATGGAAGTATCCTTGGCATTGGAAATAAAGAGATTATAAAGCCAAGTCTCGAAGATACGGCAATAAATAAGGGTAGCACCTTGGTACTCCTTGACAAAATTAAACATAATAGCGATATTGAGGTCCCTGTCATAATAATTGAACGAAACCCGTTTGCCACCAAAGATAATCGCCTTCAACGTTTCCGCAAGAGTAGGGAACTGGCTCACCTTCTTCTCCATATCGTCAAACAGGGTATTATGCTCCTTCAGGAGATGGTTCACCGCCGCCAATACACCTTCCCTGTCCCAAGTAAGACCACTCTCATCCATGATTTGACAGATGCGGCTCACCAAGAATGGATACCCCGAAGTATAGTCATAAATCATCTGACCTACGAAATGTTCATCGAAACTAATATGATGGTCTGCCTTATATTCTGCCAGCATCCCTGCGATGCCATCGGCAGGTAGGCTCATGTTAGCATCAAAAGTCACAGCAATGTTCCAAGGCGAATTGTACTGATGCTGCTCTTCCGGACGGAGTTTCAATTTCAAGTTCTTGACATCATAGACGCCTGCGAGGATAACCGACTGGAAAGTAGGGCGTTCATCACGCTTAAGATACATGTTACGAAGAAGTCCCAAGAAATGAATGAACTCTATATGATTGCCCGCAGCATCCACTTCATCTATCAAAAGAACTATCTTATCTGTTTTTGACATTTTAGATACCGTTCTGTTAAAAGACAGACTATCCATCGTCTTGTCTTCACTCGAAACAGATAGCCTGAGGACTTCTTTAGAAGAATCGGACAAATTCTGAACCTCATCCCATTCCACACTATCATTCATCAGCAACAAGGATGCAAACATTAGGGTCTCATCACTCTTGAATGCACTATCCCCAAGCCCCTCGAAGCTCAAAGAGAACACAGCATACCCTTCTCCCTCAAGCTTTTTCTTGAGGAGAGCCAAAGTCGTGGTCTTGCCATACTGACGACCTCTGTTGATGCAAAAGAAATTGCCACGGCGCACCAATTTGGCAGCAGCCTCCACCTGACGGCTGATATCAACCATATAGTGCATGGATGGGATGCACTTACCTGTCGTATTGAATACCTTCATATCGCTTGATGTTATTATTAAGCATATCTATTCTATATTACTTCTTCTAACCATAATATATAGGTTTTACGGAACTTTTCCGACCTATTATAGACTAAAAAATGGAGCTTTTCCAACCCTTTTTAGGATGTTTTTTGCCACTTTTCCAACTTCTAGCCGCTGCAAAGATACTGTTTTTTCCCGAAACTACTCTATTTAACAAGAATATTTTCTCAAAATATCACCAATCAAAACAATTTCCTAATTATCTGGCTCCACGTATCAGCAGAGGCAGAACATAATACCACTATTGCCACACAATAAGATAACAGCTTGTAATATAGTTGTTTATGTGTGGCAATCATCCATCCACATCTTGAATCCTTCGCCACGAAGGGTATCCAGGTGGATGGAGGCATCCTTGGCGAAATATCGGCGCAAGTTGTACATCACATTATTCAGACTTTCTTCGCTACAGTGTACACCTCTCCAAACTGTATCCTTGAGATCTTGGCGTGACACGACTTCGCCCTTATTGATCCATAATAGCTTGAGTGTAGCAAACTCGGTATTGCCCAGTGTCTTCTCGCTGCAGCCACGGAAGCTGAGCACATGAGTCTCTGTATCTACGGTGTAGGCACCCATGTTTATCATACGGGAATTGCTGAAGTCTTTGCGCTTGGCATAGCGGTTTACCCATCCCAGGAACTCACGGCTGTCGAAAGGCTTCTCGATGTAAATCATCGCACCATTATTGGCGGCCTCGGTTTTGAGTTCAGAGTCATGTAACGAAGATACACACATGATAGGGATGTCTTCTGCGGCAAGACGGATGTCGTTGATTCTTTCCAGACTGTTCTCTTCTCCTATCATCACATCGAGGATGATGAGGTTGGGAGACAACTTCATGATAAGGCTTTCTACTCCAAACAGCGTGTTTTGAAAATAGACCTCATAGCCTGCTTTTTTAAGTAGCAAGACTGCTGTGTTGCCGAAATCCAGGTCATCATCGACCAATAGTACTTTTATCTTTTCCATATTTCTTATTTTATAATGTTCCTTTAATTACGGTTGTTGCTTTTAGTTGAGCGGCAATGTGAACGTAAAGGTGCTGCCCTTGCCTAGTTCGCTCACCACCTTGATGGTTCCGCCATGTGCCTTGACGGCATATTTTACCATGGCAAGACCTATGCCATATCCGCTCTTATGGTGTGTGGCTGGTATGCGATAGAACTGCTCGAATATCTTCTTCTGGTATTTCTTGTCGATGCCTACGCCGTGGTCAGACACGCTGATGATGGTGAAATGTTTATCCTGTTTGATGTTGACATCAACATTTGCCTCCTTGTCTGAGTATTTAACGGCATTCTCCATCAGATTGTGCATCACATTTTCTATCAGGTACTTATCTGCATACACCAGTGCTTTCTCTTCACGATGGTCGTGGATTCCGATGGCATGTGGCTTGCTGGCATAGTTGATATCTATTTGTTCTTGCGCTTGTTGCGTCAGTTCGATGATGTCAACTTGCTCTTTGTTGATAACCAACTTGCTTTCACTAGCCTTAGAGGTAATCAGTATCGTCTTGATGGTATTGGCAAGATTCTTGATTTGTCTTTCAGAAGAAGTAATCATCTCCTGCAAGTCAGCATCCTTGATATAGTCTTTGATGAATCCCAACTTTAGCAAGATGCTTGCCAATGGTGCTTTCAAGTCGTGTACAGTTCCATGAAGGCTTACCTCACGATTTCTCAGGAGGTCTTCCTTGCTTCTGATAGCAGTCATCTGGTATCCTACGCAAAAGACGATGATAAGAGCAAGCAGTATGGTAGAGATTAGAGTCTCTATAGAATTTCTGATGAAGGAAGATGGAGTTATATCCACCTTTGCCTGTACGAAACGGATAGGTTTGAGTCCGATGGCGATAGGCTTGCTAGCCTGCCAAGTCTCAATGTCCTTTGTTTGTCCATAACTCTTAATGCTCTTTTTGTTCTCATCTAATATCAATAAGGTATAGGTAAACCCCTCATTCAGATTTTTCTTGAATATTTGGGAGAGTTTGGCTAAATTAATGGGATTACCTTTGGCGGTAAAAATATCTTTGCTAAGTAGCCCAAGAGCATCGGCTTCTGTTTCTGCAATACCCCTAACTCTTAAGTCTTGAATATTGATTTCGTCTAAGTTGATGATGTTTTCTTTCTTTGGCTTTGCCTTGAGAAAGTCTTCTTCTGACATTTGTTTGTAATAAACTCGTTGTTTCCCATCTTTTTGTGAGAACTTGTTTTTATGTGCCCGATATGCATATTCTTCGTCTATTGCAATTTTTAAAGTCGAGTTGACCTTATCTGTTTTGTTATTGATATAACCTTTGTATTGCAGGGATATGTTATATCCTTGTAACAAGATGACAACGATAAAAGCTAAAAGTGTTATACAATAATACTTTTTCATATATTATGTTTTTATAATGTTAAAAATCAAAATGCAAAAATACAAATATTTTTTCAAAGTAGCGTATTTTCTAACATCATTTTTATATAATAATCTATGGGGCAAATATTATGTGAGATTTGATGTGAAAAGTTTAGTGGTTTGAGCAATTTGCCGTAATTTTGCACTCAGAAATTTTAATTAATATAAAGAGTAACAGCTATGGATATATTGAAAAAACATGAACAGGGCAAAGTCCTAGGTGGCGGCTATTGGTGGCTAACTCCTAGTGGACAATGGATCTACATCGAAAGTGATGAAGAACCAAATGGCGAAGATGTAATTCTCGCTTAATCTAAGTACAAAACAATTAAATAAAAAAAGAATGAATAATTCAAACTTGTACATAATGAATCTTATCAAACTCTATTTGAAAGCTTATAAAATAGCTTTCAATGATAAGGAGTTGTGCAAGGTTCTAGTGACAGATCCTGATTTTCCGAGTCTTGCCTCTGTCTCTAGAACATTGAATTATTATGGTTTGGCTTCTGATGCATATCTTTTAGATAAGCAAGAAAAGGTTACTTCTTTAAAAGGTATGTTGGTTCATGTCTCTCTCAATGAAGGACATTTCTTTGTGGTGAAAAAACAAAGTGAAGATAGCTTAATTTTGTTTGATGGCAAGAGCTATAACTTGCCAGTAAATGAATTCTTGAATGTTTGGGATGGCGTGGCTCTCATAGTGGAAGAACCAAAGAAGATAAATGCTTGCCATAGAGGAAGGGTGTCTATTCAAACAGGAATGGTATTCTTTGCCGTGATTTGCATTTGCCTTCTATTATGGGAGTATTGTACAAAGCCTGTGTTTCCTATGTTATTGCTAAATTGTACAGGATTAAGCCTGTCTATGTTACTTACAAAGCATAGGCTAGGGTTGGGGTTCGTTGACAGATATTGTCAAATCGGCAAAAAGTTTGATTGTCAATTAGTCTCTGCTAAACAGCCTTTGCAAGACAGGCTTCCTTTTGCATTGGATGAACTTGGGATATTCTTTTTCTTTTGGAATATTCTGTCCTTGGTAATGATGGGAAATGTTTCTTTGCTACAATTTGCCTTATGCACATTTGCTTCATTAGTTTGCTTGGGATTGTTGGTATATCAAGCTTTCTTTATACATAAATATTGCGTGTATTGTTTAGGTACATATATCGTTATTTGGCTTAGTACGCTCGTGGCTATAAAGACTGCAGTTATACCAATTGGGTGGGGGAATATTATGTATAACACTGGAGTTCAGGCATGTTTGGCATTACTTTTGTCTAATTTTACTTCACAACACTTTCAAAAACAAAAGAAGTTATTTGAAAATGAAGTTCTATTGCTAAGGCTTAAAAGAAACCATGCTGTGTACAAGGCTCTTTCAAATGACCGCATGATGGTAGAGGACTTGGGAATGTATGGGATACAATTTGGCGATAAAGGAGCGAGTTGTAAAATACGTATGATTGTAAGCCTTGATTGTAAGTTCTGTCAAAAGGCAATTCGAGAAGCAGCCTCTTTGATCAAGAGGTTTCCTCAACGTTTTAGTTGTGAAGTAATATTGGCAGATGGCTCTTCTTTAGTAGAAGGATTGAGTGGCTATGTTGCAAATCGTTTACGTGAGTTCAATATCATTCAAGAATATTATAGGGGAAATCGGAATATGTCAATTTTTGAGAAGTCTTCGTCAAAGGATATTTCTGAAAAGCTAGAGTTTGCTTCTGTAATATCTCAATATAAGAAAAATCAGAAGATAATCAAGGAACTTTCTATAGAAAAGCTACCTTTGATACAGATAAATGGAAAAACAAAGTCTTCCTATTATGATATATCTGATTATCAGTATATGGTTGAGATTTAGACAAGAAAAAATAGTTCGGACTAATATAACATAAGTTTAACAATTTAAAAAGAAGGATTAGTTATGAAAAAATTAACACTTTCAGAGCAGAGCCACGTAGTTGGTGGCTACAATGATGAAAAATGTAAGGAGCTACAAGGTGACGCATCTCAAGGAACAGTAAAGGATTGGGATGCTTGGGCTGATAGCTTCATGAAAAATTGTGTGTAAATAGCATTTTTTTAAGAATGTGTGTAGCCAAAATTTAATTTTGGCTACATTTTTAGTTTCTATTATGAAGTATTTATTTATTTTATTTTTCGCATTTATAAGTTCTATCTCGAAAGCACAAGGTACTTATGAGATTGAGCCTTCTCGTATGGAAGTTAAATATGTGGTTTCATATCTTGGAGATTATCATAACAAGACATTGGGAAAAACAAGCAATCTGTGTGCCTTAAGATGTGGAAGTACAACTAGTCAATTCTTTTGTTATGAAAGAGTTAGAGAAGACTCTTTGGAATTCGTACCTGGTGGTTTTGAATTACTTAGTAAAGAGAGACATGATGATGAAATAGAGCAAACATATACTCCTTTTCGAGGAGAATTTATTTACAGGAATAATACCAATGGAGTATATACGGTGTATGGTCGTTGCATGGGTGAACATTATGAATTCAAGGATAGTGTGTGCATGAACTGGACCATAGATCAGGATTCTACAAGGATGATATTAGGTTATAAGTGCCAGAAAGCAGAGACGGATTTCCGTGGGAGACATTGGGTCGTTTGGTTTGCAGCAGATATTCCTTTATGTTTAGGACCTTGGAAAATTGCGGGTTTGCCAGGCCTTGTTTTGCGAGCAGAATGCCTAGGTTTTCTAGAAATAGAAGCAAATGGTATTTTTACAAAGGGATTAACTCCTGTAAAATTCTATAACTATTATGAGAAAAAGTTTACGATAATTAATAGGAAAAAGTTTCTTAAGATTAAAACAAATCCTTTATCGTATCCCAAAGGAGCTATGATGATACCACAAATGGAATTGGAATGAAGAAGATACTCTTTTTGATAATATGTGTTCTGTTGAGCTTACAAATTTCCGCTCAAGTTGCAGTAACAGGATATGTTGTTGATGATGAGAATAAGCCTTTGGCTTCCGTTATCATCAAATGTCTTAATACCCAACACAAAATGCGTGGCTATGCTACTAGTAGTAATAATGGATCTTTCTCTATCAATGCAGAAAGAGGAGATTCCTTAACCTTCACTATGCTTGGTTTTCAAGAAGTGCATATTGCAGTGAAAGGTGACATGAAGCCTTTAACCGTAAAAATGGGTAGTGGAGCTATCGAACTTAAGGAGGTTTCTGTGAAATCGGATAAGGTGCATGAACGTGGCGATACCGTCAGTTATGTGGTAGGTGCCTTTGCAAACAGTAATGATCGCTCTATCGGTGATGTTATCGCCAAAATGCCTGGCTTTGATGTGGACAAGAGTTCCGGTAAGATTTCTTACGAGGGAAAACCTGTCAGCAAGTTCTATATCGAAGGGCTTGACATGCTGGGAGGAAAATATGGAGCGGCAACAAATACATTGCCGCAGGATGAGGTTGGTGCTGTCGAAGTTATGAGAAAGCATCAGCCTATTCGTGTCTTGGATGATTTTACCTATACGGATGATGCGGCTGTCAATATCAAGATGAAGAATAGTGCCAAGAGTCATTGGGTAACGTCTTGGAAATTAGCTGGCGGATATGGGAATAATCATTCTGACAATGCTAGAGGTGACCAAGGACTTTGGGCTGTTGAAGGATTTGGCTTGAGATTGAAATCGCAATTCCAAACGATGCTGACTTATAAAACAAATAACATAGGTCTAGATATTAGCCGTGAGTCCACAAGTTTATTTGATGCGGAGTCTGGTAATCAAACACTCCCACAAGATTTTATCTTGTTATCTTCGCCGAAGGCTTCCAGCCTCAATCAAGAACGAAGCTTGTTTAATAGAAGTCATGCTGTCACAATGAATATACTAAAGAAGCTGAATGAAGATTCTCAGTTGAATTTCCAATTAGTTTATAACAATGAACGAGACAATGCATGGGGACAGCGGAATACTGTTTATACACGAAATAACGGTAATCGGGTAATTGATAATTCCAAAACGTTGAGAAGCAATAATAATGATCTTTATGCATTGCTAAAGTATGAATTAAATTCAGAGAAGAGTTATTTACGTAATTCTTTATCCGGCAATATAACCTGGTTGTCACAACGCTTGGAGGAGGTGGGTACTCATTCGCATCTTCAGCATGCTTATCTTCCTGTATATGATTTTAGGGATAATCTATATGTGGTAAGACGTTTTGGCAAGTCTTTGATTTCTTTTTATTCCTATAATACATTTCAGAATCGTCCACAATATCTAGACGTAGATTCCTTGATAAGACAGGATGTTGCTCAAAGATATTACGCAACTGATACCTATGGAATGGGTGGCTGGAAACTTGGTTGGTTTAATCTGAGTATGAAAATGGGCATGAAGGGTGTGCTCCGTTATCTGGATGCCACGGCTAGTGGTTTGCCAGATTCCCTGGGAGTTTTAGCAGACAAGAGTCATTTTAGTTATGCGCGATTATATATGAGCCCTCAGGTTGAGTTCTCAAAGCATGGCTTTGTGTTTACCTTCTCTGTTCCTTTCGAGAATACATACTATAAATATAGTGAATCCGATGGTAAGAATTGTTTTTCTGTCTCGCCTTTGCTGAATGTTCGTTGGGATGTGACCTCTCGTTTTGCTATGGGGTTGAATGGAAGTTATCATATAGAGCCTTTGGACTACAATCGTTTTTATGGTTCTCTCATCTTGCAAGATTATTTGACGCTAAACCAAGGATACTTGGGATATGAGATGATAAAGAACAAGTCCCTGAGATATACGATTCTCTATCGTAATGCACTGAAGGGTACGCATCTGGTAACTTCAGTGACAAGACGCTTTACGGAAAACCCTTATACAATGACTCAGAAATTTATAGGGGATTACATTGCGTGGGGAACAGAGGCGCAAGTTACAAAAAGCAGTAGTTGGTTATGTAACTTCAACTTGCAGCAAGGATTGTCTTGGCTTGGTGGAAAAATAGTACTACGTAGCTTATTTACCCACAATGATTCTAAGATGTTGCAAGATGGAGACTTGGTAAATTCAAAGTACAATGTGCTTAATGCCTCAGGCTCATTGCTCTTGTCTCCTTACAAAGACATGACCATGACATATAGCTTGAAGTATGCTTATTCTGACATGAAGGCTGATTATAGTGAAAGAACTTCATTTGAAAGTTGGCTACATGAAATATCTGTCATTGTTCCATTGTCTGCCTTCCGTATTCATTTGGATGGAGATTATTATCACAACCAGATAACGGAAAGTAAATACAAGGATATGTTTTTGGCTAATTGCACATTAGGCTATAAAACCAAGCATATAGATTGGGAATTGAAAGCAAGTAATATATTCAATAAGAAAGTCTACGCATATACCACGGCCTCCAATTTGGTAACCATGCAATCTGTTACAGCAATACGTGGTCGTGAAATCATGCTTTCAATCAACTATAAACCATAGAAATTATGAAGGTGAGAAAACAGCATGACAGCATGCAATGCGGCATCACTTGCCTGCAAATGGTATGTAGGTTTTTCGGCAGGGAGTACTCGTTGGACTCTCTGTCGAAGATTTGCTTTGCCACAACGGAAGGTGTCTCCATGCTGGGTATCAACGAGGCTGCAAGAATATTGGGATTTCAAACGGTTTCGGCAAGGGCTACAATAGAGGAACTGAGCGAGACTCCGCTCCCTTGCATCCTTCATTGGAACCAGAACCATTTCGTGGTATTATATAAGGTGAAGAAGGGCAAGAAGTTCTATATCGCAGACCCTGGCAAGGGAAAGACAACTTATAATCTTGAAGAATTCAGACGGCATTGGATAAGCATTCGCTCTAATGGCGAGGACAAGGGTATCGCCATGTTCTTCGAGACCACTCCTGCCTTCTTTACCTATCAGATGGAAGGAGAAGATAGACAGAAGGAGAAGCGTGCCTTCAAGTTCCTTTTCAGATATTTCAAGAAATACCGCAAGGCATTCTCCTGGATTGTCTTGGGACTGCTTGCGGGCAGTGCCCTGCAGCTGGTGTTGCCGTTCCTTACCCAATCCATCGTGGATGTCGGTATCAAGAACCAAGACATAGGATTCATCTGGCTCATTCTCTTAGGTCAGTTGATGCTCACCGTCAGCCGAACTGCGATAGACTTCGCCCGCCGATGGTTCCTGCTCCGCATCTCCATGCGGATCAATATCTCCCTGGTGAGCGATTTCTTCATCAAACTGCTAAAACTGCCGATGTCTTTCTTCGACACCAAACTGATGGGCGACTTGATGCAGAGAATGAACGATCATAGTCGTGTGAACAACTTCCTCACCCAGCAGACGCTCAACATCACCTTTGCCATGCTTACCTTCGTGGTGTTTTCGGTGGTGCTCTTTATATATAATAAAGTAGTGTTTGCCATCTTCTTGCTTGGCAGCATCCTGTACGGAGGATGGATGGCTCTCTTCCTGCGTCGAAGAAAGGTGCTCGATTATGAACTCTTCGAGCAGCAGGCCATCAATAACAACAGAACATACGAGTTCATTACTTCGATGCAGGAAATCAAGTTGCAGGATTGCGAGCAGCGCAAGCGAAAGGAGTGGGAGGAGACACAGGTGAATCTTTTCAGGGTGCAGCAGAAATCTCTAAAACTACAGCAGACCCAGGAGGCAGGAAGTATTTTTATCAATGAGGTGAAGAATATCGTTGTGACGGTGGTTGCCGCTACGGCGGTAATCCAAGGGCACATGACCTTGGGTATGATGCTCGCCGTGCAATATATCATCGGACAGCTCAACTCGCCGGTGGAGCAACTCATGAACTTCTTCTATTCCGTTCAGGATGTGAAAATCAGTCTGGAACGAATCAATGAGATTCATCAGATGGATGATGAGAACGGAAAGGAGGGCTTGCTGACTGGTCTTGAACATCCTGAGGATGGTATCCATATCAGCAACATCATGTTCAAGTATGATCCTCATGCCCTCAGAAAGACAATAGACGGGGTGGATATTCATATTCCTCAAGGCAAGGTGACGGCG
>JAIINY010000408.1:0-1826 GCA_022741625.1 Prevotella sp.
TTCATTTTGGATTTTGCATGTGCACTTCCAGGAATGCCAGCACCTCAGATCAAGAGCCGTGTCATCATGGCACCTGAGCATGCCAAGCGTTTGCTCCAGGCATTGCAGAGCAATGTTTATAACTACGAGCAGGCTTTCGGTAAGATTAAGTTGGCAGACGAGCCAGAGCGTACTATCGCTCCATTTGGCGCGCCAAAAGGTGAGGCTTAATGCATAACCACATACATACTAAGACTAAATTTCCTGCTAAAAGCTGCTTTTTCTTTATAATATTTGTTTTTAATAGTTATATAAAGTTAAAACTAGCCCTCGTTTTTTAAAAGTCTCCTTAATATTTAGGTAGTTTGCCGAAAAAGTCGTAACTTTGCACCCCGAAAAGCCCCATAAGGTGGTGGCTTATACGGAAATAAGACAATAATAAAAATAAAATAATAAATTAAAAAGTAAAATTATGCCTACTATTTCACAGTTAGTAAGAAAAGGCAGACGAGTATTGGTAGACAAGAGCAAGTCACCAGCTTTGGATTCATGTCCTCAGCGTCGTGGTGTTTGTGTTCGTGTTTACACAACAACTCCAAAGAAGCCTAATTCGGCAATGCGTAAGGTTGCCCGTGTTCGTTTGACAAACTCTAAGGAGGTTAACTCTTACATCCCAGGAGAGGGTCATAACTTGCAGGAGCACTCAATCGTGTTGGTTCGTGGTGGTCGTGTTAAGGACCTCCCAGGTGTACGTTATCACATCGTTCGTGGTACTCTTGATACCGCAGGTGTTGCAAACCGCACACAGCGTCGTTCTAAGTACGGTGCTAAGCGTCCAAAGGCAAAGAAGTAATTCTAATCCGGACAAAATTAAAAGAAATCCGAAAACTCACGGTCGGAGAAGGTCGAGAGTTTAGGTAAAAAGATTATTTTATTAAACGTTTTGCTGGAGAAGTAACAGGTTGAGTAAATACTCGGGTGCGAGTGTTGAAGAACGATATACAGCCCCATGCAGAATTTAAATTTTTTCGATTAAAAAATGAGAAAAGCAAAACCAAAGAAGAGAGTGATCCTCCCAGATCCAGTCTTCAATGACCAGAAGGTCTCTAAATTCGTAAATCATTTGATGTATGATGGTAAGAAGAATACATCTTATGAGATTTTCTACAATGCACTCGATACCGTAAAGGCTAAGATGGCTAACGAGGAGAAGTCTGCACTTGAGATTTGGAAGCAGGCTCTCGACAATATTACTCCACAGGTTGAGGTTAAGAGCCGCCGTATTGGTGGCGCAACCTTCCAGGTTCCTACAGAAATTCGTCCTGATCGCAAGGAGAGTATCTCTATGAAGAATCTTATTATCTTCGCTCGCAAGCGTGGTGGTAAGACTATGGCAGATAAGCTCGCTGCAGAGATCATGGATGCTTACAACAACCAGGGTGGCGCATTCAAGCGCAAGGAGGATATGCATCGTATGGCTGAGGCTAACCGTGCATTTGCTCACTTCAGATTCTAATTTAATTTATAAAATAGGTTTAAAAGAAAATGGCAAATCGCGATTTACATTTGACACGTAACATCGGTATCATGGCGCACATCGATGCCGGTAAAACAACAACATCTGAGCGTATCTTGTTCTACACAGGTAAGACTCATAAGATCGGTGAGGTACACGATGGTGCTGCTACAATGGACTGGATGGCCCAGGAGCAGGAGCGTGGTATTACTATCACTTCTGCAGCTACAACTTGTAACTGGAACTATCTCGGTAAGTCTTATAAGATCAACTTGATCGATACTCCGGGACACGTTGACTTCACTGCTGAGGTTGAGCGTTCACTCCGTGT
>JAIINY010000066.1:0-12561 GCA_022741625.1 Prevotella sp.
CTCGAAAAACAAGGCTAATTTCGCACAATTCGAGGGAAATCATTGAAGTTTTTTATTATACTGGCTTATAATTCAGAAATTTTATCTAAATTTGCAGAAGCAAAGAAAAATCTGATGAAACATATAAAGACTGCATTAATAGGATTCGGATATCGGGGTAAACAATTGCTGCGACTGCTGCGCACGATTGAGAACTTCGAGATTGTCGGTATTGCCGACATCAACGGCTGCGGGGATTCGGAATCTCCGGGCGCTTCCTTCTATCAGGGCGAGGAAGCCTACAAGATGATGCTCGACGAGCAACAGCCCAATCTGGTCTTCATCACCACCCCCTGGCACCTCCACATCACCCACGCCACGGAATGCATACAGCGAAACTGCCATGTGGCTCTCGAAATCAAAGGCGGACTCTGCCAGGATGAATATGCCCCGCTACAGGAAATCGCCCAACAGAAAGGAGTAAAGGTTTTTCCGCTGGAGAACACCCTCTTCATGCGAGAAATCCTTGCTGTAAAAAGAATGGTGGATGAAGGAGCACTTGGAGAAATCATCTATATGAGAGGCGGTTACCGCCACGACCTGCGCAAGCTGCTGCTCGATGACAATGGGGTACTGGGTGGACGAAAAGGTACGGAAAGCGTGTGGAGAAGCCGTTTCTACTCGCACCACAACGCCGACATCTATCCCACCCATGGACTTGGTCCGCTCTGCATGATTTTGGGCATCGGGAAAACAGACCATCTCACCTGGCTCACTTCCTTCGCCACCAAGGCGGTGGGACTTCGCCAGCATATGTCAGAAGATGATACTACTCCCATCACCCTGGGCGACATCATCTCTACGCAGATTGAAACCCAGGGCGGAACGCTCATCTCACTCACTCATGACACGACCCTGCCTCGCCCAAGAAGTCTCGACTTTGAGGTGCAGGGTTCGCTGGGCATCTGGGACGGCGTGAACCGACGCATCTACCTGGAGGAGATGAACTCGGAAACCTGGCAAGACGACCACGCCATCCTGGCTCTATACGAAAGCCGCGAATGGCAGCTCTGGGGCGAGAAAGCCCTGAAGCACGACAGCCATCACCAGGGAATGGACTACATCATGTTGAGATGCGTTGCCGCTGAACTGACAAAAAACGCAAGCGCAGATTCGGCGGGAAGCATCCGCTATCCTGCCACGCTAAGCGATCTGGCCCTCTGGACATCGGTAACCCTCCTGTCTGAAATTTCCATCAGGGAGCATCGCCGTGTGGCATTTGGTTATTCAAGCGGTTTTCAATATAAAAAGAACAAGAATTTATAATACATATAGAATAAGAAACAGATATGATTACAGTTGATGGATTGACCGTAGAATTCGGCGGCACCACCCTATTCAAAGACATTTCCTTCCAGATCAACGAGAAGGACCGTATAGCCCTGATGGGCAAGAATGGCGCAGGAAAGAGTACCCTGCTCAAGATCATCGCAGGCGTAAGAACAGCCACACGTGGCTCCGTTTCCGCTCCAAAAGACTGCGTCATCGCCTATCTGCCTCAGCATCTGATGACCGAAGACGGAAGAACCGTGTTCGAGGAAACCTGCCAGGCGTTCGCCCATCTCCACGAGATGCAGGCGGAGATTGACCGCATCAACAACGAGCTCACTACCCGCACGGATTATGACAGCGACGACTATATGCAGCTCATCGAAAAGGTATCTTCATTGTCTGAGAAATTCTATGCAATCGACATGACCCACTTCGAGGAGGATGTAGAGAAGACTCTACTCGGTCTGGGCTTCGAACGCTCTGACTTCAACCGCCCTACCAGCGAGTTTTCGGGAGGTTGGCGCATGCGTATCGAGCTTGCCAAACTGCTGCTGAAATCGCCTGACGTGCTGCTTCTGGATGAGCCTACCAACCACCTCGACATCGAATCTATCGGATGGCTCGAAGACTTCATCATCAACAGTTCGAAAGCGGTGGTAGTGATCAGTCACGACCGAAAATTCGTAGACGACATTACAACAAGAACCATCGAGGTTACCATGGGCAGAATCTACGACTACAAGGCTACCTACAGCCAGTATCTGGAACTGCGCAAGGAACGCCGCGAACAGCAGATGAAGAAATATGAGGAACAGCAGAAGATGATTGCCGAGACCAAGGACTTCATCGAGCGATTCAAGGGTACGTATTCGAAGACATTCCAGGTGCAGAGCCGCGTGAAGATGCTCGAAAAGCTGGAACTGATCGAGGTGGACGAGGAGGATACCAGCCGACTGAGACTGAAGTTCCCTCCAAGTCCGAGAAGCGGAGCCTATCCAGTTCAGATGAGTGACGTGGCGATGTCGTTTGATGACAAGCAGATATTCAGCGGCGTGAATCTTACCGTGGAGCGTGGCGACAAGATTGCCTTCGTGGGAAGAAACGGTGAGGGTAAATCTACGCTCGTAAAATGCATCATGGGTCAGCTTCAGAACGAGGGTAAGCTGGAATTAGGACACAATGTTCAGATTGGCTATTTTGCTCAGAATCAGGCTTCTCTGCTCGATGGTGAGCTTACGGTTTTCCAGACGATAGATGATGTTGCCAAGGGCGAAATCAGAAATAAGATTCGCGATTTGCTGGGTGCATTCATGTTTGGTGGCGAGGATTCTACCAAGAAGGTAAAGGTTTTGTCGGGTGGAGAAAGAACCCGTCTAGCTATCCTGAAGCTGCTGTTGGAGCCGGTGAATCTGCTGATTCTCGATGAACCTACCAACCACCTGGATCTCAAGACGAAAGATGTACTGAAACAGGCGCTGCTGGATTTCGATGGCACGCTGATTGTAGTGAGTCACGACCGTGACTTCCTGGATGGTCTGGTCAGCAAGGTGTACGAATTCGGTCATGGTCGCGTCCGCGAGCATCTCTGCGGAATCTACGAGTTCCTGGAAACAAACAAAATGGAAAGCCTTCAGGAATTGGAGAAGAAATAAAATCTCAAAAGGTATTTTACGAAAGAGGATGCTTCATTATTCATCGAATGAAGAAACGAAAAAGAGGGTGCGCCATAGACTTATGACACACCCTCTTGTATTTTCAAATAATTTCTTTAAAATTATTTCTTTTTCTTCAATTCCAACTTCGGAATCTTGACTTTCTGACCTGGTTTCAACAGGGAAGTACCATTCAGAGCTTCTACGTAACATTCCATTCCTGGACCTAAGTACTTTTGGCTGAGCGACTTGATGGTTTGTCCTTCTCTTGCCATAACTACCTCGGAAACACCAATAATGCGATAGGCTCCGGTTCGAACACGAGCATCCTGGTCGTATTTGCTGCTTGCCTGGGCAGCATGCTTTTCTGCCTGTTTTCTGGCTTCTTCTTTCTTCTTAGCTTCTGCAAGCTTTTTAGTCTCCTGCTGTTTCTTTGCATCTGCAAGTTTCTTTGCCTCAACCTGTCTTTTCACATCAGCCAATTTCTTTGCATCAGCGAGTTTCTTAGCTTCCAAATTCTTCTTTGCCTCAGCCGATTTTACATCAATTGATTGCTTATCAACCGTCGCATTCATATTCTGCTCGGCATTTTCGACTTTCTTGACAGCTTCACTTGCCTGTGCCATTCTTACACTATCCTCGATAGCCTTTTTGCGAAGAATTTCTTCCTGCGTTGAAGCAGACTTGGTTGGCGCCTTCTTCTCTGTCGTAATCTGCTGGTAATTATCCAACTGTAGAGCGAGATGATCACGCTGGGCAGCCATCTTGCCATAATTAAAAGCAAACCAACTAAAGCCTCCTATCATTGCCAGGAATACTACGCTCGCTGCAATAACCAGATAACGAGGCAAAACAACATGTCGCTTATCGGTTTCCTCATCTGAAGAAGGAGTTTCCTCATCCGAAGAAGCTTCCTCTTCAATAGGAGCTTCCTCTACAATAGGAATTTCAGTAATAGAGTTTTCTTCATCTGAAGGAACTTTCTCTGCAATAGGAGTTTCCTCTGTTAATGTCGATTCATTTTCTTCATCAGAAACAACAGACTCAACTTCATTCTGAGCTGGAACTTCAGATTCCTTTGTTTCCAATTCAGAAGTTGCAGATTCAGATTCTACCGGTTCAGATACTGCAGGTTTAAATACAGCAGGTTCTGTCGCTGCAGGTTCTGTCGCTGCAGATTCTGATTCTTCCGTTTTTTTTTCTTCCGGTTCAGCAACATTTTCCTGAGACACTCTCTTCTCTCCTATCACAATCATTTCATCGCTAACAGGAGCATCGTTTTCTTCATCCAAAAAATCTATCACACCACTTGTTACAGGAGAATCCTGTTCAACGAAAGATTCTAAGGAAAAATTATCAGAATCAGGAACACACTCTAACATAGAATCGAATACAGAACCGTCCTCTTCAGCATTTTCAAATTTTCTGTCGATTTCATCAAAATCCACACCATCATTCACCACGACGGTCTCAAACTGGGCGAAAGGCTTGTTCACAATCTCCTTCAGAATATTATCGGGCGTGAAGGAAATCTTGTCACGGCCCTCGATAATGATACGCTCGCCCGTGTTCACATCCACGCTTTCCCGATCCTTCACCGCCATTACCTTGAAAGTACCAAGCCACTTCATCTTCACGAGCTTATCAGCCTGAAGCCCCTCGTTGGCAACATCAAACATCTTTCTGATAAACAATTCGGCATCCTGCAGACTGATTCCCGACTTCTCTGCCAGGCGCTGCGCCAAGTCGCTTAAACTAATCTTACTCATAGTCTTCACCTCCATTCTTCAGTTTTTCCTTGACACTGGCCACAGGGCGAAAGCCGAGTACGAGCTTAGGCGGAACAAGCTGGCGCTTCTTGGTAGTAGGATTAACAACCACACGCTCCAAGCGTTTCTTTACCTCAAACGTACCAAAGTTGGGGATGGAGACAGCCTCACCATCCTCAAATTCAGCAATCATGGCATCTATCACCTTGCGCACCATCTTCTGGGTGTCGTCCTGGGAAAAGCCAGTCTGCTGAGCAAGTTCTGCAATATACTCCTTGTTATTCATTCTGATGTCAAATTGTTATTCAGTCTGATGTTTCAATATCCAATATCATTCCTGATATTACCTTACTTCTCCTATCACTTTACCACTTCGCCGTAGAGATCGAACTCCTCGCTCTGGGTAATCTTCACATTGTAGAAGCAACCCACGCGCAGACGCTTCTCTCCTGCCGTGATCAGCACCTCAGGATCCACCTCTGGCGAGCAGAATTCGGTTCTTCCGATATAGTAATCACCCTCCTTGCGGTCGATAATCACCTTCAGTATCTTGCCCACTTTCTCAGCCTCTACCTCAGCGCTGATTTCCTGCTGCAGAATCATCAGTTCGTCAAGACGGCGCTGCTTCACCTCTGCTGGAACATCATCCTCGTAGTTGTTGGCACTATAAGTACCCTCCTCCTCAGAATAAGCGAAGGCACCCATACGCTCAAAGCGCTGAGTACGAACGAATTCAAGCAATTCATGGAAGTCTTCCTGAGTCTCGCCAGGGAAACCTACCATCAGAGTGGTACGGATATGAATGCCAGGCACACGCTCACGGATGGTCTTGAGCAGATCAATGGTTTCCTGCTTGCTCACGTGGCGATGCATTCTGTTGAGCATATTGTCGCTGATATGCTGCAGGGCGATGTCAAGATACTTACATACGTTTGGCTTCTCGCGCATCACATCGAGCAGATCGAGCGGGAACTGGTTAGGATAAGCATAGTGCAGACGGATCCACTTCACACCCGGAATATCCGCCATGCGGCTTATGAGTTCGGTGATGTGATGCTTGCCGTCCAGGTCCACGCCGTAGTAGGTGAGCTCTTGGGCGATAATCTGGAATTCCTTCACACCATCGGCTACCAGTTGGCGTACCTCATCGAGGATTTCATCCATCGGACGGGAAACGTGCTTGCCGGTGATGATAGGAATGGCGCAATACGCACAGCGGCGGTTGCAACCTTCAGAAATCTTGATATAGGCATAATGATGAGGAGTAGTGAGATGGCGGGTTCCACTGCAAGCAGGCACTTCTGCCTTGCCCAGTTCCTTGAGCAACTCCTTATAATTAAACTTACCATAAAACTTATCCACCTCGGGCATCTCTGCCTCCAGTTCCTTCTGGTAGCGCTGTGAGAGACAACCCATCACATAGAGTTTGCGGAGTCGTCCCTCTTCCTTAGCCTGGATGAACTCCAGAATGGTATCGATACTCTCCTGCTTGGCATCCTCGATAAAGCCGCAAGTATTGATGACGGCAATTTCACCCTGTGGGCGTTTCGGGTCATGAACGCAGTGGTAGCCATTGTCCTCGAAAAGCTTCATCAAGGTCTCACTATCCACCAGATTCTTGGAGCAACCCATGGTTACTATATCTATCTGATTTTTCTTCATTCTTATCCTACTTATCCTATAATAATCTTAATCTAATTCTTTTCTCGACTATTTTACATCGAGCTTCATCTAATCCTTTTTTTAAAGTCTATAAGCACCTGTATTCTAGTGTTTAAAGAGGGAGTCAACAAATTCAGATTTATTGAAGAGCTGGAGATCCTCCATGCCCTCGCCCAGTCCGATATACTTCACTGGCACCTTGAGCTGGTCGGAGATACCGATTACCACGCCCCCCTTAGCCGTACCATCGAGCTTGGTGATGGCGAGCGAAGAGATATTGGTAACGGCAGCAAACTGCTTAGCCTGCTCAAAAGCGTTCTGTCCGGTACTTCCATCCAAAACGAGCATCACCTCATCCGGAGCCTCAGGCATGACCTTCTTCATCACCTCCTTGATCTTCTTCAACTCATTCATCAGGTTCACCTTATTATGAAGGCGTCCGGCGGTATCAATCAGCACCACGTCGGCACCGTTCGCCTTGGCGCTCTGCAGGGTATCGAAGGCCACGCTGGCAGGGTCAGAACCCATCTGCTGCTTCACCACTGGCACCCCTACTCGCTCGCCCCAAATGCAGATCTGTTCCACAGCAGCGGCACGGAAGGTATCGGCAGCACCGAGATACACCTTCTTGCCTGCCTTCTTAAACTGATAGGCGAGTTTTCCTATGGTGGTAGTCTTGCCCACACCATTCACCCCCACTACCAGAATCACGTATGGCTTATGGTCGGAAGGCAAATCCCAGTTTTCATTGTCATCGGTATGATTTTCCTCTAGGAGGCTTGCAATCTCTTCTCTCAGGATTCTGTTGAGTTCTGAGGTAGAAACATACTTATCTCTTGCCACGCGCTCTTCGATACGACGGATGATCTTCACGGTAGTCTCCACACCTACATCGGATGTGATGAGCACCTCCTCCAAGTCATCGAGCACGTCATCATCTACGGTTGACTTACCAGCCACCGCACGCGCCAATTTTCCAAACACGCTCTCCTTGGTCTTTTCGAGACCTTTATCGAGAGTTTCCTTTTTTTTGTTGCTAAATAATCCGAATAATCCCATAATTATAGCTATATTTTTTGCAAAGATACGAAAATATTTGAAACTAGGAGCGTTTTTCCTAAAAAATATTGTTAACTTAGCAAAAGAATGTATAAATAATCGCTTCCTTATAGAAATATATCAAGTTATTTTTATACCTTTGTATGTTAGAAGCACCTCCGAGTTCCTAATACTCGGACGAGGAGGACAAGACATTAAACATTTAAATAACAATCATGAAAAAGATATTTATCTCAATACTGATGCTGATCCCAGCTCTCACCATGCAGGCGCAGAATGTGCTTACCCCTGAGCAGCAGTTGGAAAAGGCGCAAAAAGAGTTGGAGGAAGCCAAGAAGGCCCTGGAAGCAGCCAAAGCTCAGGCAGAAGCAGCCAAGGTGAAGGCGGAAGCTGAAAAAGTAAAGGCGGAAGCCGAGAAAACGAAAGCGGAAGCTGAAAGATTGAAGGCTGAAGCTGAAAGAATGAAGCAGGAAGCTGAAAAGCTGAAGAAGAATACAGAGAATTCGGTGCCTGCTACAAAGCTGGTGCCTGCCACCAAGAAGGAGAATACTACCGAAACTTCAGAAGGTGCGGGATGGGTCGTGCCAACCGTGACAGAGGAGGTAGAAGAGAAAAAGGTGGAAAAGACAGCCGAGGGCGTGGTACTCAAGGAAGATCCGAAGTATCTGGCGGGAGCCATCCAGCTCAATGCCGATGGAAAAGTAGAATTTGTTCTCGACACCCAGGCAAGCGGAAAGAGTGCAGACGAAATCTACAACATCGTTTTCCAATATATGAGCAAGCTCATCAAGAATGAGCAGAACATCAACAGCCGCATCGCCCTGGTGAACAGAAACAACAAGAACGAGCAGATCATCGCCTGTATTATGGACGAATGGTTTGTCTTCAATCAGTCGTTCATCTCTCTCGACCGCTCTGAGACCAAGTACCAGCTGGTGGCAACCATCAGCGACAACCATCTCCGCCTCTCCATGACCCGAATCGTATTCAACTACGAGGAAGGCAGAAGCACCGGTTTCAAGGAGCCGGCAGAGAAAGTGATTACCGACAAATATGCCCTGACTAAGAAGAAAAACGACTTGGCCAAGATCTACGGCAAGTTCCGACGCGGAACCATCGACCGCAAGAACCAGATCTTCAATGATCTGACCAAACTTGTTAGAAAATAAAAATCATCTCATAAAATATGGATCAGACAAAAGATAACAACACAACAAACATCCCACAGAGCGAGGAAACCGCAAAGGCGCAGCCACAGAGCCAGAGCCATGAGGCGTCTCAGACGCAGCCACAGACCAGCTATGCCGTGCGCCCAAATCGTCGCCACCACAGAAGATTGGAGTATGCAGACAAGAGCAATATGCTCGTAGCCAGAAACTGGCTCAACACCGGATTCATGCTCTTCGCCATCGTAGGCGTCATCCTCTGGACACAGATGGACGACCGCACGATTGCCAATGTACTGCTGATCATCGGCGTAGTCTTGAAAATTGCCGAGGTTTGCATCCGACTATTCAAAAAATAAGAAAGGTTTGCATCCGACCATTCAAAATAGGCTTGCATCCGCTTATTCAATAAATAAGAAATGAAGAAAATATTATTCTCTACAATCCTAGCTTGTGCTGCAACTCTACCAGTTGCGGCACAACGCGATTTTACGGATTTCAACAATAACGAAGACTCACAGTTCCGCCCACAGACCGGCAACCGAATCAACACCGACTCGCTGGGCACTGACAAGGAGATTCCGAAGGGCATCAGGGTATGGACTGTGGATGAGAGATTTGGAGATACCCGGGCTGCCGTGGTGGACACCATGCAGGCAATGTACCAGAACACTACCTTCACCGAAGGACTGCGCGGAGAGTACAACACCCTGGGCAATATGGGTACCGCCCGCATCAACCGCATCTTCATCGACCGACGCAATACGCAGGGCAACTTCATCTTCACCGAGCCATACGACAACATCGTTACCCCGGTGAGTGACTTCCACTTCACCAACACCTACTCGCCTATCACCAACATCACGCTGAATAGCTGCGGTGACAGAACCAACGGTGAGGATGACTTCAAGGCAATCTTTGCGGTGAATGCCAACAAGCAGCTGGGTGGCGGATTCCGATTCGACTACAAATACGGTCGCGGCTACTACGATGCACAGAGCACGGCGCACTTCAAATATACGATGTGGACTTTTTATCTGGGCGACCGCTATCAGGCGCACTTCCTTTTCAGCACCAACCACCAGAAGGTGACGGAGAACGGAGGTATTACCAATGATGACTACATCAAGCATCCGGAGCTTTTCACCGAGAGTTTCGCCACCAACGAAATACCGACCGTGCTGCAGCAGAACTGGAATCGCAACGACAATCAACACATCTTCTTCACCCACCGCTACAATGTGGGCTTCAGCCGCAAGGTGAAGATGACCGAGGAAGAAATCAAGGCCAAGAAATTCGCCATGGAGTCAGCAAAGGACAATGCAGCCGAGGAAGCCAAGGAGGAGGCAAGAAAGAAGGCAAGAGAACAAGGCAGGGAGTTTGACGAAAAGGCTTTCGATAAAAATCAGAAGAAGCTGTTCTCAGGTCGTCCTACAGATGCAAAGATTGCCGGCGATGAACCAGCTAAGAACAACAAGGCGATAGCTGCGAACAAGGCTGCCCAGGACTTCAAGGGCGACAGCACTCGAATTGCAGTAAACAGCAAGGCAATGGCAGACAGTCTGCTCGCCGTAGAGAAGAAGAAAGCGCAAGACTCACTCTTCTTCAAGACTGAATATGTTCCGGTAACCAGCTTCATCCACACCGTGCAGTTTGACAACTACAAGCGTATCTACCAGGCTTACCAGACTCCACAGGACTACTATCTCAAGGAGTACTACAATGCCGGCAAGTTTACAGGCGATTCTATCTACGATCAGACCCGTCACTGGCGCATCAAGAACACCGTGGCAATGGGAACGCTCGAGGGATTCAGCAAGTGGGCAAAGGCTGGTCTGAAAGCTTTCGCCAGCTATGACCTCCGCCACTACGAACTGCCGAATACCGAAGGCGGATTCGAGAAGTTCAATGAGCATGCGCTGAGCGTAGGTGGCCAGCTGAGTAAGACTCAGGGCAAGACCCTTCACTATAATGTCGTGGGCGAGGTAGGACTCACCGGAGTAGATGCCGGCACCTTTGCAATCGACGGAAGCGCAGACATCAACCTGCCATTCCTGGGTGACACCGTACAGGTAAGAGGCGATGCATTCATACATCACGAAACGCCATCGTTCTACTATCGCAAGTATCACGCCCGACATCTCTGGTGGGATGATGATCTGAGCAAGATTATCCATACCCGCATCATGGGAACTCTGAGATTCGGCAAGACTAACACCACGCTGCGTGTGGCTGTGGATGAAATCAAGAACTATACTTATTTCTCACAGCAATATACGATTACAGAAAATGGTCTGCGCACAGGCGTGACAGTGACACCAATGCAGAGCGGCGACGCCATCAATCTGATTACAGCGCAGCTGCAACAGGACTTCAAGTTCGGTATTTTCAACTGGCAGAATATGATTACCTACCAGCATACCAGCAGCAAGAGTACCCTGCCAGTGCCAGACCTCAACATATATACCAACCTCTTCATCAAATTCAAGGTGGTAAAGGTACTGAATATCGAGTTGGGTGCTGACGCTAGATACTTCACTAGCTACGAGGCTCCGGATTATTCTCCTTACATCGGTCAATATACCGTACAGGGCAACGGCGAGAACAACGTGAAGGTGGGCAACTACCCTATCGTCAATGCCTACGCCAATGTTCACATCAAGCACACCCGCTTCTTCGTGATGATGAGCCACTTGAATGCAGGTCAGGGCGACAAGAACTACTTCTTCACCCCTCACTATCCGATGAACCAGCGAGTTTTCAGAATGGGTGTAAGCTGGAACTTCTTCAACTAGGAAGCGAATCTTTTCCACAAGAGATTCTTCTGAAACAAAATAGAAGCGAATCTTTTCTTAATGAATAACAACAAGGAGCGAGGTTCCCCAAAAACCTCGCTCCTTATAATTTAAAAGCAACAATATGATGATAAAGACAAATTCTATCAAGGCATGGTTTCTCGCCGCCCGCCCCGTCACCCTTTCGGCTGCGGCAGTACCAGTAATGCTAGGCACAGCCCTGGCATACAAGGACTCAAATGCCAACTGCCAATGGATTCCAGCCCTGCTCTGCCTGCTCTTTGCATGGATAATGCAGATAGACTCCAACCTGGTAAACGACTTCTTCGACTTCAAGCATGGCAACGACGACGAAACCCGCCTGGGACCGAAACGAGCCTGTGCTGAAGGCTGGATTACGATGAAAGCCATGAAATGGGGCATTATCATCACTACCCTTCTAGGCTGCATCATCGGTTTGCCCCTTGCCTTCTACGGAGGAAAGGAGATGATCATCGTGGGTATCTGCTGTGTCCTCTTCTGTTTCCTCTACACCACCAAGCTGAGTTATCTGGGATTGGGCGACCTGCTGGTACTTCTCTTTTTCGGCATCGTGCCGGTCTGCTGCACCTACTACCTGGTCATGCCTGAAGGAATACAGACTGTATCAGCAGAAGCCATACTGACTTCCATCGCCTGCGGACTGGTAGTAGATACGCTGCTCATTCTGAACAACTATCGCGACTACGACAACGACATCAAGGCGGGCAAGAAGACGCTGATCGTTCACATCGGCAAGAAAAACGGCGAGCGTCTCTACTGCGCACTGGGCAACATCGGTATCCTCATCATGATTGGAATCAACATCTATGGTGCACTTGCCTACGATGCAGATACTAAGTTTTTGCCTTTCGCCGCCACATATCTCGTGGTGCACAACCGAACATTCGCCAAGATGAGGAAGATAGGAGAAGGCAGAATGCTGAACAAGGTACTGGGCTACACGGCTCTCAACATCTTTACCTTTGGTATGATCTCTACCTTCATCATCCTTGGAATGATGTGGTAATCCCAGAGATACCCGCCCCCTCTGGAATGGCATGAGAAGATTCTAGAATGAGAAGATAACATTCAGGAATAATAATTATATAATGTACGCGCGTACATT
>JAIINY010000409.1:0-1811 GCA_022741625.1 Prevotella sp.
CCAGCGCATGATATGCTCAGGTGAAGCCTTCTTCCAGAGGGCGAAGTCAGCCTGGTTCTTCTTCTCGCCGATACCAGCCAGCTCGCGGCTCTCGTTGATCACGTTCTCCAGATTACGTCCGGAGAGAATACCGTACTTATGATCCTTGTTATACTTCTCGATATCGAAGTAGATAGATCCATTGCTCTCGTAGGCATAGCCATTGTCGAGGATTTCCTGAACCAGTTTCTCCTGTTCGATGATATGGCCTGTGGCATGAGGCTCAATGCTAGGAGGGAGCACGTTCAGCGCCTCCATGGCATCATGGTAGCGGTTGGTGTAGTACTGGGCAATCTCCATTGGCTCCAACTGTTCCAGGCGTGCCTTCTTCTCAATCTTGTCATCGCCCTCATCAGCATCGTGCTCCAGGTGGCCCACGTCGGTAATATTTCTAACGTAGCGAACCTTGTAGCCCAGGTGCTTGAGATAGCGGAAGAGTATATCGAATGTGATGGCAGGACGCGCATGACCGAGATGCGGATCGCCATACACGGTAGGGCCACAAACATACATGCCCACGTTAGGAGCGTGGAGCGGAGTGAATCTCTCTTTCGTACGTGTGAGAGTGTTGTAGATCAATAATTTCTGTTCCATCTTGTATGAACCTTTCTTTTATATTATTTATATTTTTCTGCAAAGTTAACTCATTTTTCTGACATATCCGCCAAATCATCCGCAAAATGTTATTAAATACCTCGAAAATACCACTTTTATCTTAGAAAAAGAGAGAGAATATCAGGAGAAAGACTTTTGCAAGCAGGCTCTGCCCCCTACGCCCTACCTTTCAGGGCGCATGGATGCCAACCTTATTTTTGCATAAAGCAAGTAAAATCTGCATATCTATTCACGAACTGTAAGTTTTTTGCCTAATATATGCATAAAATTATCAAATTATTAGCGTATATCGAAAATAATATGTAACTTTGCAGCCGCAAACAGTTATCAATTATCAAGAAGGCGGCTATCAGTTCCGCTAATGAGTATTAAGAAAGAAGAAAATGGCGTATATTAGATTAAGCGCTGCTGAAGCAGCAGCGATGATTAACGATCAAGATACAATCGGTTTGAGTGGTTTTACTCCAAACGGCGTGCCTAAGGCAACCTTCCGCGAACTCTCTAAGCGAGCAGTGGCTGAGCATGAGGCAGGAAGACCTTTCCAGGTGGGCATCTTGACAGGAGCTTCTACTTCGCAGAGTATTGAAGGTGACATGGCAGCAGCCCATGCCATCAAGTTCCGTGCGCCATTTTCTACCAACAAGGATTTTAGAACTCACACCAACCTGGGCGAGATAGATTATGAGGATATGCACCTCGGTCACATGGCAGAGCGTCTGCGCCGTGGTTTCTATGGCGAGATAGACCTTGCCATCATTGAGGTTTCCGATTTGGAAGAAGGCGAAAACACCTGCAAAGCATTCCTTACCTCTGCCGGCGGTATCGTTCCTACCATCGCACGACTCGCCAAGAAGGTGCTCATCGAGAAGAATACTTTCCACAGTCCTGCTTCCCGCTATCTTCACGATGTGTATGAGATAGCAGAATGCCCGTTCCGCACCCCTATCCCAATCTTGAATGTGGGCGACAGAATCGGCAAGGAATATATGGAGATTGATGCGCATAAGATTATCGGTGTGGTGGAATGCAACATCCCTGAGGAGGCGCGTGCTTTCAAGCCTCTCGACCCTGTGACGGAACAGATGGGCCACAACGTTGCCGATTTCCTGGTCAGCGACCTGAAGAAGGGACATATTCCTCCTCAGTTCCTGCCTTTG
>JAIINY010000410.1:0-1810 GCA_022741625.1 Prevotella sp.
ATTGAGCAGGGAGAGCGAACCGATGAGCAGATGATGGACTTCATCAATGAATATGAGTATGAGGACGATGACACCTATTTCTACATCCGCACCTTCACATTTGAATAGATGATACCTCAAATCCTGACGTTTCCCCTGACACTTTGGGTTGTTAGGGGAAGCGTGAAGGAACTCTCGCCAGATACCCGTACCTTTGTACACGTTAATACATGTAGCCATATATACTTGGAGCCATGTACACATGAATACGTTAATACATATATACAAAAGATTTTATATTATGTCATTGAAAATCATCACATTCGCCAATCATAAAGGTGGCGTTTCGAAGACCACCTCTACAGCCTCAATCGGGGCTTGCATGGCACGTATGGGCAAGAAAGTCCTGCTCATAGACCTTGACGGTCAGGCAAATCTTACCCTGTATTTCATCTCGAATGAAGATGAGGTGCAGGCAAGCATCTTTGACTCTCTGGTTGATGGTGCACCCCTGCCGGTGAAGCACATCAGGGAGAACCTCGACCTCGTTCCTTCCTCCCTCGAAATGGCAAGCGCTGAGATTGCCCTCACCAATCTCCTGGCAAGAGAACAGCTGCTGAGCCGACTTCTCGAACCTGTGAAGCAGAACTATGACTACATTCTCATAGACTGTCCTCCGTCTTTGGGAATCGTCACCACAAACGCTTTCCTTGCAGCTGATGAAATCATCGTTCCGATGACTCCAGAGCTTCTTCCTCTGAAAGGTATGAGAATGCTCGATTCCTTTGTCTCGACCTTGCAGCGAGTGAAGCCGAACCTCAGACTGGGAGGAGTCTTTATCGCCAGATTCAACCATCGCAAATTGAACAAGGTGGTTGAGCAAGCCGTGAAGTCCCGTTACGAGACTATCACCATGCAGACTCGCATCCGTGAAAACATCGCCCTGGCAGAATCGGCAGGCAGTGGTCAGAGCATCTTTGAATACGACCCTCAGTCGAACGGAGCGAAGGACTATCAGGCATTGACAGAAGAAATTATTTCACGTAATCAGTAAAGACTATGGCAAAGAAGAATATGGACATCCTGCTTGGCAACATTCTCGGTAAGGCTGCCATTCATCCGCAGGACAGATTTGACAAGTCTCCTGGGAATCCTCAGGAGCAACAGATTTCTGCTCCCAACCCTCAGGCAGTGAGCGATTCGCTTGATGAAGACCCATGGCGACATTTCTCCTTTATCTGCTCAAAGGAACTCGTTGACAAGGTTCAGACCATCGCCCGAAAGGAAGGTTTCACCATCCGCTCGTTCATGGAATACGTCATGAAACAAGGCATTGAAGCTTATGAGTCGAAGTATGGTAAGGTCAAGAAAATCAGGACTAAAACCATCCGGGAAGTCATGTAGAAAGGGTGGACGTGTAGCCATGTACACATGAATACATTGATACACGTGTACGTTGATACATATATACATATAGACGTTGATACATGTCCACATGTGGATATGAATACAATGAATTTAAATAACATCAAAAACGAAAAGTCATGAAAATGAAAAAGTATCTTTCAATCGCCATCCTTCTGATGATGATGGCTTCACCAGTAGTATTCACCTCTTGCGGCAATGATGACCCGATGGAGGAGGTCGAGAATCCGGAAACAAAACTGGACGTTTGGACAGAGCCTTACCATATCATGGGTGCAAATGTGGATGAGGTCAAGAGCTATATGGCTCAATCCATGAAGCGTTACCGCCAGGTAGCTGAGATTTCCGGCGACAACATCCAGTTGACCTTTATGACTGGGCAGGGTAGTGAAGGCGTTCTTTACAG
>JAIINY010000411.1:0-1797 GCA_022741625.1 Prevotella sp.
ACATAGAGTATTTCAACAGGAACAAACGTGAATGGAATAAAATAGACATTGTTTATATAGCTTGTCATGGTTGGTTTCATTCTATAAGTTTAGAGGGAGAGAATGGAAATGTTGATTTACAAGAATTGGCAGATATAGCCGGGGATTTCTTCCGTGATAAAATAGTTCACTTTAGTTGCTGTAAAACACTCGCTAACACCTCTGAAGTTGAGCACTTCAAGTCTATTACAGGCGCAAAATTGGTATGCGGATATAAGAAGAGCGTAGATGCAATGAAATCAGCCATAGCTGACACGGCTTTACTGAATGAATTGATAACAAGCAACAAGCCAGGCAATATCAAAAATATTGCCATTAGTAAGTTTCGCAAAACATACAAATCCTTATTGAACGAATTAGATTTTTGTGCAATATAGATAAATGGTGAGCCATACTGCAACTGATGCTTGCAGTATGGCTTGCCCATAATACTTGGCAGATAAGGCAATTCTTTATCTGTCTCTTCTGAAATCATTTCGCTTGTCTCCGTGGAAAAGGCTTTTAAGCGTTCCGCCTAAAGCCTTGAACACGAAGAATACCACGAACAAAGATACGATGTCGTCCATACGCTATAGTTTTCGTTTGTTATACTTGTGACTTGTACAGATTGATGATGTCCATCCCCATCGACTTGGCTTTTCGGCAAGTGTAGAACGTGCCGCCCTTGGGCTTGCCGTCGAAGAAAGCAATCAGTCCGCACGAATGAGAAAGCATATAATCATTTCGTCTGAGCAAGCATCCATTGAAATAGTACTTACTCAAAAGGATAGCATCGTCCGCCTTGTCAAGAATATCCCAATAGCGGTCTTGCTCCCTTGCGCTCCACCTCTCGTTCTGACCGTCATAGGGAATGACGGCAATAAGTTTCAGATTGGGAAGTTCTGCTTTCAATGAAATCACCACTTCAGCTGCCAACATATCGAAACCGAGTGCCATGCCACAATAGAAATTGGTGATGCCCATAGCATAGAGCAGCCTTATCTTGCCCCTCAGTTTCTTCCTTATCTCATCCTTGCGGTCTTCCGCTATCGTGCGATGTCCCGAAAAAGCCACGGAATTGGCTTTGATGTACTTTTCCATATCACTTTGCATATTTATAGTGTGTGCGTCCCAAGAAAAGACCTCCCAATACGTTTCCGCCAAACATTTCCAACTGATTGGCAAAAATGGCATAGCTTGCGCCGGTCGTTACCACATCATCAAAAACATAGATGTCCTTGCCTTTGAAGTAGGCTTCATCAAACTCAATCACTTGTGTCTTAGTGATGCTCTTTTCCTTGTCATGGCGGTGCTCGTGTACTGCCAAGCGGTCGCCTGAAACGGATATGTGCGAATAGCCGTTGATGATGCCGCAAAGCTCGCTCACACGATTACAGAAAGCCATGTATCGACTCTCGTTCTTGGCTTGCGTGCTGGCAGGCACACATACAAACACGATGTCCTTTATCTTCTCACCACAAACTTTGATAAGATGTGCTGCGGTCATTTGCGCCACCTTCTCAAAAGCGTTGTCCCTTGCATCCTTGAACGCCCAAATCAGTTGGCGTGCAGCCACTGCGTCCTCGCCCACATTGCGAACTCTCACAGGAAAATACTTCAAGAAGAAATCCATCCTCTTGCTCAGCTGTCTCTTGATGTTGTCGTCTATCATTCTTGCCATAGTCGGAAAAATTATTTGTGTTAAACTCGATTTTTTATTTTCCCTATTTTCGGAAGCCTTTCGGCTTGCCCAAGGGATATTTTTCCGCCACGCAAAGG
>JAIINY010000067.1:0-12356 GCA_022741625.1 Prevotella sp.
GATTTTCCAAGAGTACTAGTAGTTAGATTAGAAGAGTTTGCCAGATTATACCGAAATCTTGATGCCAACTAATAAACGAGATTCTTGAATACAAGAATCTATGGAAGAAGATATTGCAATAGCTGATATCAAAGTGGAGTTATCATCGAAAAAGTGTATTTTTCGGGATATTTGATGGTTCTGACAATAGAAAAGCAGTTGTTGCCTCTTACCGCAACAACCGCTTTTTCTTTTACAATATCACCAGCTATTCTACTACAATACTTACTGTATCATAACAAAAGCATCATTCTCCTGCCTACATCTTCTTAATCTCCAGCGTTACTTCGTTGCCTCGCCACACCGCCTTCTTGATGCGCTCGTAGAGGGTGGTGAAAAGCGGGTGGCTCTTCAACACATAGCCGGGGGCATGAACCTCACCCACCAGGATGCTGCCACGGCTCATCGTAAACGGACCATTGCCGGGCTGAATCATCGCACATGGCAGGGAGGCGAAGGCTGAAATATCGCCAAACTCGTGAGAATGACGAGCCTCGCAGCAAAGCTCACACTGGGATGAATCCATCGGAACCAGGAACGGCATCTTGCGACGGTGATAGATGCACTTGCCAATGCGCACACGATACTTACCTGCCGGAAGACAATCTGCCTCACGCTCTACGGTGCCGCAAACCTTCACCAGCTCAATCCCTTCGCCAGCAACCTCTTTCACAACTTTGAGTGTGCCCATGATGGTGCCACGCTCACGCAATAGACGATTCACATAAATTTCCATATCTACCTAAATTAAATTAAAAAGCAAATTAATAAACATAATAACAAAAAGCATAATTATCAGACACTTACGCTGCTCTGCACCTTAGCTTTCGCCTCCTCCAGCGTCATCCCTTCTCTACGACGGAGCTTGAGATAATACTCACTCAAATCCTTGCAACCTTCGGGCAGCTGATGGTAAACCAAACTGGGCAATGCTTTCTTCAGCTCAAAGTAAAGACTCAATCCTGCTTCGTCCTGATCTGGGAAGATGTGAAGATTTCTTCCGGCAAGAAGCCCTTGAAAACGGCGGTCGAAAAGCGTGGCACTGGGGATGGCTATGGCATGAATGCCAAGGGTCAATGCTGTCCAGCAATCAGAGGGACCCTCGGTGATGAGCAGCGGTTCATCAGGAGGATAATCCTTCAACCGGTCGAGCCCATATATCATGCGATGACTGCCTGGTGCAAACTTGAATCGGGGAATCTCCTTCTTTTTTCCCAGATAGCGGCTCTGCACGGAAACCAGTCTTCCCTCCTGGTCGAAATAGGGAAAGATGAGCGATGGTCCGTCAAACACTCCACGCCCCACTCTCGCCATGCATACGCTTTGCTCCGTGCTCACTATCTGGCAGACCTTCAATGCCTCCGGGCTGAGCAACCGCTCCTCGAAGAGGAATCTCTGTCCCGATTCTGACAGATGCATCTGCCGGAACATCTGCTGGTAAAACTCCACATCTACGGATGATGGGGCAACATGTTCATGCGAAACATGGGTTTCTGCAAAATGCGCTCTCAGGGAAGTCATTCTTCTGTCTGATGCCGTAAGTACTTTCTTATCAGCACATTTATCTGCACATCGGGCAGAATTCCCATACTTCACAGATTTCCCATACTTCTCATCGCCGATATACACATCAAAATGATCTGCCAACCAATGACATGCCTCGCTGAATCCCAGGTTCAGTCGCTCTCTCACCAGGCCGATGGTATCGGCAGAGAATCCGCAGCTATAGCAGTGGCAGGTGTTCTTCTTTACATTGAAGGCGAGACTCGGATGATGATCATCGTGGTGGATGCAGAGGGCTCGCTTGTTGCGAAGCCCCATGCCCAGAAGATCAGCCACCTGCAAGATATCGAGCTCGCGAAGTTTCTGAATGTCAAACTTATTAATCATATCTTAAACTAACTGATATTACTTTTTCTTCTTAGAACTACTGATGGCGCGTGAAGCTTTCTTGCGTAAGTTACCGGTAGTAAGTTTCTCAATCCATCCTTTGCGTTTCCAATTACATATTACATTCTTCAATGGTGTACGCACTCCTTTACGAGTTAAAAATTCTTCCAGGAATTTACGGGAAAACTCTTGCGGCAACTCGTCAAAGTAATTACAGGTCTTATAGGGGTGAGATTCAAAATCTGCATTAATCTCATCATAGATAGCTCCCCATTTACCTAACATATTGTGCAAGATACGATCGGCACAAGCCAAATATATCTGCTTCACCAGGCGGCGAATTTCCTTCTGTGTCTTTACACCCTCTACCTGATAAAGGTATTGCATAAGCGAAGCTATGCGAAAGGCACTTACACTGCTGCGTTTATAAAAGACATCAAGAGCTTTTGACATCGACTTCATTACGTCACTTCTACGAGCTTCACACCATTTCTTCACCGTAGGATCCAACCAACTCGTATCAAGCAAGCTTTCCTTACGCAAAGATTTTCCGTCTTCACTATAACAGAGCGACATGAGTTTTTGCAAAGTAGTATCTATACTTTGCTTCTGTTCCTCTGTCAAAGGCTTGAATATCAACGGATTTTCTCCCATCTGAGAATTCACGTTGCAAAGGATAGTACGGGTAACGCTACCACCCTCTATGGCGGCTTTATCCATATATCGGTTTACGGCTGCAGGCGTGCCTGTATAGACATAACACAGCATCAAATCTACAACAGCCGAATAGCTGGCTTCACTCAAATAATCCTGACCGAATTCTGATCCCAGGTCATATCCAGTCTTGTTGATTTGCTTGATATCAGAAAACTGTCGCTTGCTGGCCTGCACGATAGCACCGATCTCATCGGCAAACTGGAAAAGCGTTTTCGGCGTACCAAACAGCTTCATTGGAGCATCGGCTCTCTTGATGAGCATAGAGAGCGAAAGATTCTCGTGGAGCAAGGTGATGTCTGTCTTTGGCTCCGGAGGCAATTTGCCATCTTTTTTACCTTGGCGTCGTTTCAATTCGGCATACTTCTGTTCCTCTGCCCTTTGCTCGGTATCACGCTTGATGAATGGATCCATCAGATAACGCATCAGATAACGGGCAAACGATTTTCCTGAGCTCTGATCACCACATACCAGCACGTGAAGAAGAATGGCAGAAAGCGAATTATCGTAAACATAATTAAGGCGGATACGAGTGGCATATACGGCAAGCATAGAACTCGCCACCGCCAAGGTGGAAAACTTGAGCTCACTGGGTGCCGTCATCATCCACTCTCTTACTCCAGCAGGATAATCCTTGTCAGGAATGAGAGGTTGAAGTTCTATGGAGTCAGAATGGGACTTAGCAGTATCCTCTTTATTACACTCGACCTCTGATTGGTTTCCAGCCTGGGTCGAATCGTATGGCTGGTGAGCAGGGCAAGTCCCCGACTTGTTCTGCTGCATGGTGTCATTAAAATCTTGCATCATCATCAACAATTTGATTTTGATGCTGCAAAATTAGTAAAAAAGGGCATAAGCGAGGTGTTACGCAACACGACGCAACACCTCAAGTTTCACAAGTAACTAACTGCCATACAACCTTTTACATGGCTTAAAAAGAAAAGAAACAAAACTATTGGCACAACAACAACACAACACGCCAATAGGAGTTTAGTTATAGAGATCTTAGCAAAATGCGCAGTTCATCTGCTTCACCAGGCCACGAATTAGGACGGCTTTCTAACTTAAATTTTCCCGCCCCACTCTTAGCCTGACTAAGAACAGAGGAATTATTTAAATCCTTAAATAAATGCTTAAACGAATCCCATACAATATTTTTGGTAGAAGGACTTAAAATATTCAACTTATGCGCAACCAACTTTACCATATATCCTAGCGACAGGTTAGATCTTTTCCAAATGAGCATCGAACCATCCTTCTCACACCATCCTTTTCCAATGAGTTTTTTCCAAATGACTTGAGCTTGTTCTGTATATAATTTATCATCATGCTCCGTAAGAGGAGGAACAATTGCGATTTCATCGTCTTGCAAGACAAGGCATCCTTCAGAATCAGTAAGCAAGGAGTCATCATTATTCATATAATCAAGAAGCCAGTCCTTTACATCCTGACTATATAGTCTATAAGATTCATGATGATAGATGTCTCTCATAAACTTCATCATCTTATTGGATTGCTCACAGGCAGAGGCAAACAGTTGATTTCCAAAACGCAGATAGTGGAGATTCCCTGGACAAGCTTCATCACTCAGCTTGCCCAGACAATTATGCAATAATCCCAGAATAAGACATACATACTCTTCCACTTCACTATCAGGACACTCGCAGTTAGCCAATTCAGCCATATCGCAAAAGGCTTCCCACTGCTTATCCCAAGCTTCTTTCATCTTTCTGCATACCGCCTCATTATCAGATTCGCACTTGATGCCGTCTATCCACCCCATCAGGATTTGAAAAATTTCCTCTGGGCGCAACTTCAATCTATAATCAGGCCGAATATACTTTCCGCCAATGCTTTGTATCATCAGATACAAGGGATTAGCAGCATAGCGCTTTCTGACTTTATCTCTTGACTGTATGTCTAGTCTGTTCATTCTGCTTATCTTTCTTTATCCTCTCTAATTCAACAACAATCTCATCAAACCAACGGGTCAATTCAGCCATCTGCTTAAGTTTAGCGGCTTTCACTACTGCTTTTGTTCCTTCTGGTTTGACAAAAGCCGAACTGTCAAGACGCTTTACGAAAGGAGCGGCAGCCTCTGAGGTAATCCAATCCTTTTCTTGGTCAAACTGTGCTTTGACCACGAATCCGTATTTACATGATAAAGTTATCACCATACCAAGATTATGTTTAACTTCCGTCACATCAAGTTCTTTCCCTGGTTTCGCATTAAAGAAGAAGCCACCATCCCCTGCATCAATGGCCTCTAAAAACGAGAAAAACGAGGTGACCAAGCTTGCTTTTTCTTTGACTTGCTCATTAATAAAATCATTCTTCAAAATCTGGGCTACATCAAGATGAAGACCTGTCAATTTACAACCATTTTGGATTTTTCTATCTAGTGTTTTCCAAAACATATCAGATGATGTTATCTGACGCAACTCTACATTACAATTGAATTCATCCCAAATGGTCTGACTCCAATACTTCTCAAGTCTTTTTCTAACGGTATCAAGATTAGCAAAACACTTTGACTGGTTTTGAATACCAATGAGAATACCTTCTTTCTGAGGTTTTCTGGCATCCAACACAAGCGCAAAATCGGGATAGGTTGGCAACTCTTCCTGCTTTCGACATTCCTTCATATCTATGGTCATTTTTTTCTTCTTTTCGATGGTAACATAACCCAGAGTATTAAAAACTTCAGATCCATAGGTGATTATGGGTTCTCCATTACCATCAACAAACTTAATATCCATAAGATGAGCTAGGATATATTCAGCCACCTTTTCTGCGACGTCTTCAGAAATAGGGGCTCCAGACATAAAGGGTTCAATCTTCAACCTATATATCGTAAATCTAGGATTATTCATATTAGTTTTTATTTTTAAAATTGTTATAAAAGAGTAATATGCTCTTTCACCCTACAAAGGTACACAAAAAATCACAAACAACAAAATATATTTGAAAAAAAGTGAAAAAGTGAAAGTGAAAAAGTGAATTTTCAATGAGAACAAAAAAACACACCTTTAAAGGATTATGTATTATAAAGGGATAAAAGAAGAAATATAGTGAAGAAAAAAGGAGTAGTACTTACGCGCGTACATTATTATATACGTGTACCTTAAATATATCGTATTTCTTTTCTCTTTTACATCGTACACGGAATCTCAGAAACAGGCATTTTTCTCATCTGTTCCTTGACACCTCTGTGAATTTCACCTTTTCACTTTCACTTTTTCACCTTTTCCTTTGATCCCTCTCCCCTCCTCGCCCCTTTTCCTGCGTCGCCACGTAGCAATTCCTGCGTCGGGACGTAATATTTCCTACGTCGGGACGCAGGAAATGGCAGCTCTATCGAAGGGGATTTCATGCCTCACATCCCAACTGCCGGGACAAGCCGATTCAACTGCCGGGACAACTATTGCATTTCGCCCAAAAATGTTGTATCTTTGCATCGTCAATGAAACTCATTGATGGGGCTCTCTGCCGGACAGGATACCGCGGAACTGCATGGAGGGGGGATGCCCGATACAGAAACTGGATTATTCACTAAAAAGAAAGGAATGAAGAAAATGAAAAAGGAAACTTGGAAAACGATTCTGCAAGTCATCGTGACGGTGCTCACTGCACTCTGCACATCACTCGGAGTTACGAGCTGCATGTAGCACATGTAGAAACTAAATTATTCACTAAAATAACTATTTGAATTATGGGTATCAAAGTAAAAGCTATTGAGCGCAACGTCGCTTTTGAGAAGGGTAAGCAGAAGTGGGCATACGTTATGCAGGCAGACCTCTACGGTCAGCTTACCCAGAGTAAGGTTATCGAGGAAGCTGCCGTGCGCAGCGGACTCGCCAAGCAGGTAATCAATGCCGCCTGGGGTGCCATCGGAGCAGTCATCACCGCATGGGCCACAGAGGGTCACTCCGTGGCTGTACCGGGACTCGGCTCCCTCCGATTCGGTCTGAATTCTACCGCCGTGGAGGATGTCAACAAGGTGAGCAGCTCGCTCATCAACCGCCGCTACATCATCTTCGTGCCTAACGCCGACATCAAGGAGGAGCTCGCAAAGACCAGCGTCAACATCACCTGCTACGACCGCAACGGCAAGATCGTGAAGCAGGTTACCTCTGCCGACAAGAACGACACCGGGGAGGGTGACAACAAGGATAACACCAATCAGGGAGGAGGTACTTCGCAGGGCGGAGGTACCAGCCAGGGAGGTGATTCCAGCCAGGGAGGCAACACCAGCCAGGGTGGCGGTTCTACCGATGGCGATGGTAACGGCGACAACGTAGATTTCTAAAAAACAATGCAGATTTCTAAAAAACAACGGAGATCTCTAAAATCATCAAGGTGTGCCAGATTACAAGGAAGTGAATCTGGCGCACCTTCTTTTTTTTATCTTTTTCTCCTTAAAAGTGGTCTTTTTGTAAAAACCTCATTCGTTATTCAAGTTTTTTTCGTACCTTTGCACGCGAAATCAATAGACTAGAATATCAAATAGCCTGGAATATCAAACTGGCTAGAATATCAGATAGACTAGAATATGAATATGTATTTAAAATAAGGTATAAGATATGAAATCTCACATCAAAATTTATCTACTTGTCTGTATCGCCGCCCTGCTCCTTACGGGCTGCGATACCGTATTCGATGTTCACCCTTACGATGTTCGCATAAAGGGCGAAACCAATCTGAATGCCAAGAACATACAGAAGATAGAGCAGACGGTGAAGAGCAAGGATACCATCCGGTTTGCCGTGATCAGCGACAGCCATCAGTGGTACGACGACCTGCAGAAGGCGGTTAATGACATCAACAGCCGCCAAGACAGCATCGACTTCGTGATCCACTGCGGCGACATCTCCGACTTCGGCGCTACCCGCGAAATGAAGTGGACACGAGAAAGAATGCTGAAACTCAAGATGCCTTCGGTGGTGCTGCTGGGCAACCACGATTGTCTGGGCACGGGCAACCAGACCTACGAGGCCATCTACGGCGACCCCGACTTCAGCTTCATCGCCGGAAAGGTGAAGTTCGTTTGCCTCAACACCAATGCCATCGAGTATGACTACTCCCGTCCGGTGCCCAACTTCGACTTCATGGAGGCGGAACGCTCTGCCGATTCGCTCGACTTCGACCGTACCGTGGTGTGCATGCATGCACCTCCCTACTCCGAGCAGTTTAACAACAACGTAGCGAAGGTATTCAATTATTACATCCACGAGTTCCCTCGCCTGCTGTTCTGCCTGGACGGCCACGGTCATCATACCAAGACGGAAGACCTTTACAACAACGGTACCCTGTTCTATATGGCAAGCAGCGTGCACTTCCGTCAATATTACATTTTCACCATCACACCAAAGGATTATCATGTTGAAGTCATCGATTTTTAAGTTCAGTACATGGGCGCTTCTCCTGCTATCGGCAAGCACAACGGCAAACGCCGGCGAGGAGGGGTTAGGAAAGGAGAATTTAGGAAAGGAGAGTTCAGAAGAAGATTCACTCACCCGATACGACAGGCGCATCCTCCGCTATCGCAAACACTGGGATGTACTGATGCCTACGCAGAGCGTGATACAGACTTGCGGCAACATGGGTATCATCTCGCTGGGTATCGGATGGGACTACGGCAAGCGAAGCCAGTGGGAGACGCATCTGCTCTTCGGCATCGTTCCGAAATATGATTCGGATGAAGTAAAAATGACTATCACGCTGAAGGAGAACTTCATTCCCTGGCGAAAGGACTGGGGAAAGGGCTGGCAGTTTGAACCCCTGGAATGCACGCTGTACCTGAACACGGTGTTGGGGCACGATTTCTGGACAAAGCAGCCTACCAAGTACGAGAGCGGATATTATCCCTTCTCTACCCGAATCCGCCCGAATCTGGGATTTGGCGAACGGTTTACGTATCAGATTCCGAACAACAGGCGCAAGCGCGTGAAGAGCCTCACGTTCTTCTATGAGTTGAGTACGAATGATATCTATTTCATGCGATTCTACCGCAACGGCAATGCAGGTTTCTGGGATGTCTTCGGACTGTCGTTTGGAGCAAAAATGCAGATACTATAAAGGGATGGGGATTTAAAAAGTGAAAAAAATGGAAACAGAAGAGATTGTTCATAAGCTGGAGGCAAAGGGCATCAAGCCCACCTCCAACCGCATACTGGTGATGAAGACTCTGGCGAATGAGCAGAATCCACTGAGTCTGAAGGATTTGGAGCAGAAGATGGTGTCGATGGATAAGTCGAGCATCTTCCGCACGCTGACGCTCTTTCTGGAGCATGATGCCGTTCATGCCTTCGAGGATGGAAGGGGGATATTGAACTACGAAGTGTGTGAGGAGGAAGGAGAGTGTGACCATCATGATGGTCATATTCATTTCTACTGCGAATCATGCCACCGTTCGTTCTGCATGGAGGATATCCATATTCCGAGCTTCGAATTGCCGGAAGGATTCTATCCTCACTCCGTCTCCTTCGTCATCAAGGGAGTATGCCCTGAGTGCAGGAAGAGGCTTCGCTGAAAGCAATGCCTATTCAAAAGGAAGAGGCTTCGCTGAAAGCAATGCCTATTCTTTTTACAACAACAAAAAAAAAGCTCCGAAGAAAGATGAACTTCTTCGGAGCTTTTTTGTACACCCTTAGGGATTCGAACCCTAGACCCACTGATTAAGAGTCAGTTGCTCTACCAACTGAGCTAAGGGTGCAGCAAGCTGAGCATTTGAGTTATTTCTCAAAAGCGGTTGCAAAGGTACTGCTTTTTTCTGGCACCACCAAATTTTTCGGCAACTTTTTTCTTTTTCATGCGCATTTTCATGATTTTCCATACATTTTCAAGAGAAAAAGTGTATCTTTGCAGCCACTCATACATTATTATATATGTAGAGCATCAAAGAACATAAGAGAATATAAAAGAAATCTTATCAATTAAGAAATCAAAAACATAAGAGAAAATGAACGGAATATATACTATCCTGCTCCTCGTGCTGAGCAACATCTTCATGACGCTCGCATGGTATGGACATCTCAAACTCCAGCAGACGGGCACCAGCAGCAACTGGCCACTCATCGGAGTCATCGCCTTCAGTTGGGCGATCGCCTTCTTCGAATACTGCTGCCAGGTACCAGCCAACCGCATCGGATTCATCGACAACGGCGGTCCATTCAATCTGGTACAGCTCAAAGTGATACAAGAGTGCGTGTCGCTCATCGTCTTCGCCATCATCGCCAACATCCTCTTCCAGGGGCAGGGTCTGCATTGGAATCACTTTGCCGCATTCGTCTGCCTCATCGCTGCCGTATATTTCGTCTTTATGAAATAACAAAGCTTTTGCCCTTACAGGGCGACAGGCTTGCGTCATGAATACCCAGGGCGATGCCCAGGGCTAAGAGCTTCTGCCCTTTCAGGGCGTTAACAACAAAGAAAGAAGAAAATTATAACAACACAAAATAAAAGAATAACCGACAATGGAAAAGAAATTACGTGTTGCTTCCCTCTGCGTGCAGGGAGGCTATGAGCCGAAGAACGGAGAACCGATAGAAGTGCCTATCATTCAGAGTACTACATTTAAATACGACAACTCTGAGGAGATGGCGATGCTCTTCGACCTGAAGAAGGAGGGTTACTTCTATACCCGACTCCAGAACCCAACCAATGATGCTGTGGCAAAGAAAATCGCACAGCTCGAAGGTGGTGTGGGCGCCGTATTGACCTCAAGCGGTCAGGCAGCCAACTTCTATGCCGTATTCAACATCTGCGAGGCTGGCGACCACATCGTTACCTCTAACGAAATCTACGGCGGCACCTTCAATCTCTTCGGCGTTACCCTGAAGAAGCTCGGCATCGAGTGCACCTTCGTAAACCCTAACGCCAGCGAGGAGGAAATCCAGAAGGCTTTCCGCCCTAACACCAAGGTGGTATTCGGCGAAACCATCAGCAACCCTGGCTGTGCCGTGCTCGACATCGAGAAGTTCGCCCGCATCGCTCACAAGAACGGCGTGCCTCTCATCGTAGATAACACCTTCGCCACACCTATCAACTGTCGCCCATTCGAGTGGGGTGCCGACATCGTTACCCACTCTACCACCAAGTATATGGACGGTACTGCATCGCAGGTAGGCGGCGTTGTAGTGGATAGCGGCAACTTCGACTGGATGGCGAATGCCGAAAAATTCCCTGGCCTCTGCACACCGGATGAGAGCTACCACGGACTCACCTACGTGAAGGCTTTCGGAAAGATGGGATACACCACCAAGCTCGTGGCACAGCTGATGCGCGACCTGGGTTCCATCCCTGCACCGATGAACTCATTCATCCTGAACCTGGGCCTGCAGAGCCTGCACCTGCGTATGCGCCAGCATTGCGAGAATGCACAGAAGGTGGCTGAGTTCCTGCAGAATGATGAGCGTGTGGCTTGGGTTCACTATAGCGGGCTGAAGGGCGACGAGTATTACGACCTTGCCCAGAAGTACATGCCAAACGGCACCTGCGGCGTCATCGCCTTCGGATTGAAGGGCGACCGTGAGACCGCCATCAAGTTTATGGATTCACTGGATATGATCAACATCGTGACCCACGTGGCAGATGCCCGCACCTGCGTGCTCCACCCTGCCAGCCATACCCACCGCCAACTTTCAGACGAGCAGTTGAAGGAGGCAGGCGTTGCCCCAGACTTGATCCGATTGTCAGTAGGTATCGAGGATGTGGAGGATATCCTGGATGATATCAAGCAGGCATTGAATAAGATCTAGAAAAATCTAGAAAGAATAAAAAAAGAATCGCCCTGTAAGCGCCAAAGCTTGGTATAGAGAAGCTTTTGCCCTTACAGGGCGACTTTCTTGCTTATGTATAACCCAGGGTGTTACCCTGGGCTAGGAGCTTCTGCCCTTTCAGGGCGGGCCGGGAATTTATACCAATTTAAAAATCTCACTAGGCGTCTTCCGCTTCAGCACTTCCAGCTCGAAGTCCTTTCCGGCAACGATGCCCTTGCTCCTGAGAATCTGCTCCACGGTCTTTCTCGCCAGTTCGGGATGATTATTCTCCTCACTGAGATGGCAGAGCCATACGTGGCGGAGGCTCGGAGTGGCGAAGTCGGCAAGCGCATGGGCACACTCATCATTACTGAGATGACCGTTCGGTCCCAGGATTCTCTCCTTCAGATACTGAGGATATTTTCCAGCCTGAAGCATCTCCACACTATAGTTCGATTCGAGCACCAGATAGTTCGCCTTGCCGATGAACTCCTGAATCTCCTCCGTGATGTGTCCCACATCCGTAATCAGACAGAATGTGACACCCTCGTGCTCCACGAAATAGCCCACATTATCCGTACTGTCGTGAGGCACCCCAAACGGAGTAACCCTGAACTCGCCCACCTGGAACGGCACACCTTTCTCTATGATGTGCGCATGATTGGGCACGATTTTCTTTCGGACGCAATAGTTGCGCTCGATACCTGCATGAACTTTACGGGTTGCATATACTGGTAGATGATAGTCAGTACTCAAGCTCCCCACCGACTTTACATGGTCGGCGTGGTCATGGGTAATGAGGATATGATGCACATCCTCGAAGCGCAATCCATAGTTATGGAAGTGCTTTTTCAGGGTTCTGATACCTACTCCTACGTCTATCAATAGCGAATCCGTCTCAGTGTAAAGATAGTAGCTGTTGCCACTGCTTCCACTGCCAAAGGATATAAATTT
>JAIINY010000068.1:0-12219 GCA_022741625.1 Prevotella sp.
CTTCGCTAAGCCAAACATCGACGGTGGTTTGATCGGTGGTGCTTCTTTGAAGGCTGCTGATTTCAAGGGTATCATCGACGCTTGGAAGAAGTAATCTCACAAGGATATTTACCAAAGGGATGCCTTCTTTCCTGGGGGCATCCCTTTCCCTATCTTAATAGGATGACAGAAACAGATTGCTGACACATTATATATTAATAAAAGGTATATATATATTAAAAAGGTATAGTCATGAAACAATTCGTCACATTATTGATTTTCATCCTCTGCTCATCTATCCAAATGAATGCGCAGACTTACTTGGATCATCTCAAGCAGAAGAATCCAGGACAGGGTGTCGTGACCGTACACCAAAGCAAGGCTATCGACGAATTGGTGAACGGAAAACAGGTTCCAACCAATACGAATCAGGTGAATCCACAGGACGATAAGACTAAGACTACCCCACAACCACAGAAGAAACCAACAGATACTCAGCATAAAGAAGTAACTCCAGCTACCCAGCACAAGCAGACTCCGGACTCTCACAAGCAGACTCCAGACTCGCTCAAGAAGGCCGAGCCACAGCACGAAACTGCCAAGGAGAAACAGCATGGAAACAATGCACAGAAGGCTGAGACACATCAGGAAGAAACCGAGATGCCTGTAGTGGACATGCGCAAGAAGGTAATGCGCAGAAGCTATAAGGTTACAGGATATAGAGTACAGATCTTTGCCGGAGGTAACTCACGCAACGACCGACTGAAGGCTGAACAGACGGGCAACAACATCAAGATGAAGTTCCCAGACCAGCCTGTATATGTACACTTCTACTCGCCAAGATGGATTTGCCGCATGGGCAACTTCCGCGAACTGGGCGAGGCCAAGAAGGTGCTTGCCAAGGTGAAAGCCCTGGGATACAGACAGGCATGCCTGGTAAAGGGACAGATTACAGTACAGTATTAAAGTGAAGAGTGAAGAATTTAACAGTCTTACTATTCATAAAGTTCAAAATTCAAAGTAAATAAGATATGAATCCAGAAAGAGAATTTCGCGAGGGATTGGATGAACTCGCAGGACACTATAAGGAAGTATTGAAGCTCCTGGGTGAAGACACAGAGCGCGAAGGACTTGTCAAGACTCCTATGCGCGTAGCCAAGGCGATGCAGGTATTGACCCGCGGCTACTATCAGGATGCCCACAAGGTATTGACAGATGCCCTCTTTGAGGAGAAATACGACCAGATGGTCATTGTGAAGGACATTGATTTCTTCTCTCTCTGCGAGCATCACATGCTGCCTTTCTATGGCAAGGTACACGTGGCTTACATCCCTAACGGCAAGATTACCGGACTGAGCAAGATTGCCCGCGTGGTAGATATCTTCAGCCACCGCCTTCAGGTGCAGGAGCGCCTTACCCAGCAGATCAAGGACTGCATCCAGGAGACCTTGAATCCTCAGGGCGTAATGGTGGTGATAGAAGCTAAGCACATGTGCATGCAGATGCGTGGTGTGGAGAAGCAGAACTCCATCACTACTACCAGCGATTACAGCGGCGTATTCAATTCGCTGAACACCCGTCAGGAGTTCATGAGCCTGCTCAGAGGAGAAACGAAGAGAATCTGATATATAGAGTTGATAGTTTATAGGGCATTCTTGCCATCAACTGTAAACTATTAATTTTTAACTATTAACTATAAATACAATGAAGTTTATATCCTGGAACGTGAATGGCCTGCGTGCTTGCGTGGGCAAGGACTTCGAGAGCCAGTTTAAGGCACTCGATGCCGACTTCTTCTGCCTGCAGGAAACCAAGATGCAGGAAGGTCAGCTCGACCTGAAATTCGAGGGCTACGAAAGCTACTGGAACTATGCCGAGAAGAAGGGATATTCGGGCACAGCCATCTATACCCGCCACCAGCCACTGAGCGTGAGCTACGGTATGGGCGTGGAGGAGCACGACCACGAAGGAAGAGTCATCACCTTGGAGTATGACAACTTCTATCTCGTAACCTGCTATACCCCGAACTCCCAGACCGAGTTGAAGCGACTGGATTACCGCATGACCTGGGAAGATGATTTCCGCAAGTTCCTGAAGGCTCTGGATGCCAAGAAGGCTGTGGTGGTCTGCGGCGATCTGAACGTGGCACATCAGGAGATAGATATCAAGAATCCGAAGACCAACCGTCGCAATGCCGGTTTTACCGACGAGGAGCGCGAGAAGATGACCGAGCTTCTGAACGACGGTTTTACGGATACCTTCCGCTATCTGCATCCCGAAGAGGTTACCTATTCGTGGTGGTCATACCGATTCAAGGCACGCGAGAAGAATGCCGGCTGGCGTATCGACTACTTCCTGGTATCCGACCGCTTGAGAGAACAGATTACAGAAGCCAAGATTCATACCGACATCATGGGCAGCGACCACTGCCCGGTAGAGGTTGATTTGGCACTCTAAATATTGTCAAAAGGTCTGGCGAAATTCATCGCCAGACCTTTTTTCAGTTATGCATATATCAGAAAAAATAAAGGGGATGTACCTTCCTCCCGGAAGCCATCCCCATATTGGTCATATCAACATAAAATTTTAATTTATATAAGAGAGATTTTTCTATTTAATTTAAGAGAGATTTTCTATTCTAGAGATCTTCTACATCAAAGACTGAATCTCAGAGAGGTTCTTCTTCTCTGTGGTACCATCCTTGTATGTTATCATAAAGTAATTGTGAACAGACTTGCCATTCTTGAACTGAACAACAGCCACGCCACCTTCACGGAGCTGGAGAGTGAAGTATCCCTCACGCTTGCCGTTAACATATTTTCCGTGCCACTTCTCCTTACCATTCTTGTAGTAAGTGGTAACCTCCCCATTGAAGATCGTATTGCGGTCGTTACCGAGATCGATGAAGCTGTATCCACCCTCGGCACGAAGATTACCGTTCATATAGAAGTCCTGGAACACATCCTTCTTATTGATGCCAGCGCCGGTAGTCATCAGCAATCTGTAATAACTAGCCTGATCTGCACTAGCCACATTACTCATATTTTCTGCATAGAAAATAGTGTCTGCTACTACTGTTGCATTCTCTACGCGCTTGCGACCGAAAGTAGCTACGGTCATGAGAGCCATCAATGAGAATAATATAATTCGTTTCATATTCTTTATTTTTAGATTGTTACTTATTGTCTGTTGTTTCTTTTTTCTGATGCAAAGATACTACAAATTCCGGTAAGTTGTATCATTCCTTAACGCTATTTTATGTTATTTTTGGGGTCGGTTTTACTTTTTGAAAGAAAACGCACACAAAATTACAATTTGACATTTTAGAGGGTCGTTTTTTACACTTTGAAATAGGCATATCTCAATATACCCCTATAATACCCCTATCTCGTTTACATATTGATAGCAAGTGATAGAAACAGAGCACGGCAGCCCATGCTTTTTTTTGAGATATTTCGAAAACTTTTCGCAAGAAAACTAGCGTATATACTTTTTATTTTGTACTTTTGCACTAAAATATATATAATATAAGGTACGCGTATGATAAAATATACCATCAAGGCACCAAGCCAGCTGAACGCAAGTATCAACTTGCCAGCATCCAAGAGTATCAGCAACCGAGCTCTCGTAATCAGTGCGATGGCTGGAAGCCATATCCATCCCGACAACTTGAGCGACTGCGATGATACGGAAGTAATCGTTGCCGCCCTTCAGAATATGCCCGAGGTCCTCAACATCAAGGCGGCTGGCACAGCCATGCGTTTCATGACCGCCTATCTCTCTGCCACCACAGGCGAACATACCATCACCGGCACCGAGCGCATGCAGAACCGTCCTATCGGCATCCTCGTAGATGCCCTGCGCTATCTGGGCGCCGACATCACCTACGAGAAGAAGGAAGGTTATCCCCCACTCCACATCCGAGGCAAGGCGCTGGAAGGCGGACACCTGGAGGTAGTGGGCAATATCAGTTCGCAATACATCTCGGCGCTTCTGATGATCGGTCCGATTCTGAAGAACGGACTGGAACTGAAGTTGACAGGAGAGATTGCATCCCGACCTTACATCGACCTTACACTCTGGACGATGAAAGAATATGGTGCCGATGCCGACTGGACGGATATGGACACCATCACCGTGAAGCCACAGTCTTACAAGGAGACTTCTTATATGATAGAGAACGACTGGAGTGCTTCTTCCTACTGGTATGAGATGATGGCACTGAATGGCAACATCGACTCCAGAATCCAGCTCGAAGGCTTGATGGACTGCTCGAAGCAGGGAGATTCCGTGGTGAAATACATCTTCAGTCTGCTGGGAGTGAAGAGCGAATTCGAAAGCCATGATCATCTTTCGAATGTCATGCTGAAGGCGAACCGCTGTCTTCTGCCGAAATTCGATTACGATTTCTCCGGTTCACCAGATTTGGCTCAGACCATCGTGGTAGCCTGCTGTGCCTTGGGTGTGAAGTTCAAGTTCACGGGGCTTGCCAGCTTGAAGATCAAGGAGACCGACCGCATTGAAGCACTAAAGATAGAGTTGAAGAAGGTGGGCTATGTCATCCACGATGAAAACGACAACACTCTGTATTGGGATGGCGAAACCTGCGATCCTTCATTTGCTCCAATCGATACCCACGAGGATCATCGCATGGCGATGGCATTCGCCCCTCTCGCCTTCAAGTTCCCTCAGATTGAGATCAATAATCCGGAGGTAGTGAGCAAATCCTATCCGCATTATTGGGAAGACCTGAAGAAAGTTGGGTTTGAGATAATTGAAAGTGAAGAATGAAAAGTGAAGAATACAACATCTTTGCTAATCATAAAGTTCAAAATTCAAAGTTCAAAGTAAATGCTATACTTGATTTTAGCCCTGGTGGCATTAGGCCTGATAAGCGCCATATTCGGAATCGTATCTCACCGCAGGGGAGAGGACGAGGAGCCTCTGCAGGAAGGCGTATCGTGCAACACCTGCAACGGTGAAAACTCGAAGTGCGAGCAGGAGTGCATGATGGAAGCCGCTACCAAAGAAATAGAATATTACGATGATGAGGATCTCGACCGCTTTGCCGGTCGGGATGCCGACGCCTATACCGATGAGGAGGTTGAGGAATTCTCGGAAGTGCTCTATACCATGCAGCCGGAAGAAGTGGCTGGATGGAACAGAAGCCTGATACTGAGAGGCATCAACCTGCCCAACCAGCTGAAGGATGAAGTCATCGGCTTTTTAAGCTAGAATTTTGCAGTTCAAAGTAAACGCATGGATATACTACAATATACATTTTTCCAAAACGCACTGATAGGCGCCTTTCTGGCAAGCATCCTGTGCGGCTTTATCGGAACCTACATCGTTACCCGCCGATTGGTATTCATCAGCGGCGGCATCACCCATGCCTCTTTCGGAGGCATCGGCATCGGCGTGTTTACAGGAATCAATCCGATACTCTCCGCCATGGTTTTCGCCATACTCAGCGCCTTCGGAGTGCAATGGATATCACGCAAGAAAGATGTGCGAAAGGATTCCGCCATCGCCATGTTCTGGACCCTGGGAATGAGCGTGGGCATCATCTGCTGTTTCCTGACTCCAGGATTCATGCCCGACCTGCCCTCCTTCCTCTTCGGAAGCATCCTTGCCATCGACAGCGCAGACCTGTGGCTGCTGGGCGGACTCGCCCTCATCGTAGCCCTCCTCTTCACCTTTCTCCTGCGCCCTATCCAGAACATCGCATTCGACAGTACCTTCGCCCGTTCGCAGCACCTGCCGGTTACAGCCATCGAATACCTGATGATGACGCTCATCGCCATGACCATCGTGGCTACACTGAAAATGGTGGGTATCGTGCTCGCTATCAGTCTGCTCACCATCCCGCAGATGACCGCCAACCTCTTCACCTACAATTACAGGCAGATGATATGGGCAAGCATCATTCTGGGATGGATAGACTGCATCGCCGGTCTCTACATCAGTTATCTGCTCAACGTGCCATCGGGTGCCACCATCATCTTCATCAGCATCGTGGTATTCGCACTCGCCAAAATCGTCCTGGGCATCAGGAGAAAGATGCCAGATAAACAATAGAAAACATGAAAGGCAAAAGCCCCATCCTGCTTCTTTTTCTGATAGCACTCGCTGTAATTGCAGCGAGCCTTACGGGATGCTCTACGCAGAAGAATACGGCGCAGAGCAGGTGGTGGCATGCCTTTAATGCCCGATACAATACCTATTATAATGGTACCGTGGCTTATATCGACGGGGCGCTGGAGAAGGAAGAAGGCAACCGGGACAACTTTACGGAGCAGATTCCGCTCTATACCGTAGGCAACAGGAACAGCCGCGATCTGGGTAAAGCCAACTTCGACCGTGCTATCGAGAAATGCGAGAAAGCCATCCACCAACACAGCATCAAGCGCCGCCCTGTATGGGAACCCGGGAAGAGAAAGACGGCGAAAGATATCGAATGGCTCAGTCGCAGGGAATACAATCCGTTTTTATGGAAAGCCTGGATGCTGATGGGCCGCTCGCAATTCCAGAAAGGGGATTTCGAGGGGGCTGCTGCCACCTTCTCCTATATGAGCCGCCTTTACGCCACCCAGTCTGCCATCTACGGCAAGGCGCGCGCCTGGCTTGCCAAATGCTACATCGAGCAGGGCTGGATCTACGATGCTGAAGATGTAATCCGCAACATCCAGCGCGATTCCATCCACTGGCGTGCCCAGAAGGAATGGGATTATGCCTTCGCCGATTACTATATCCACACGGGGGATGCCCGGAAGGCGATTCCCTATCTCAGGAAGGTGATAAGCCATGAGATGCGACACAAGCAAAAAGCCCGCCAGTGGTATCTGATGGGACAGTTGCAGGCTTCCATCGGCAACCGGCAGGAGGCTTATCAGGCTTTCCGCCACGTCATCCGGCTCAATCCGCCCTACGAACTGGAGTTTAATGCCCGCATCGCCATCACCGAGGTCTTGGCTTCGGGTAACAGCAGGAAGATGATCAGCCGGCTCAAGCGTATGGCGGCATCGGATAAGAACAAGGATTATCTGGACCAGGTATATTATGCCATCGGCAACATCCACCTGGCCCAGAAAGATACCCTGCGTGCCATCTATGCCTACGAAAAAGGCAACCGGAAGGCTACCCGAAACGGTATAGAGAAGGGTGTACTCCTGCTGCGTCTGGGCAATCTGTATTGGGAAACCGGACGATATGCTGATGCCAAGCGCTGCTATGGCGAAGCAATCGGCTTGCTCGATCAGGACAGAAAGGATTATCCGCAACTGGCTCATCGCTCCAAGGTGCTGGACGAACTGGTGCCTTATACCGATGCCATCGCCCTCCAGGATTCCCTGCAGTCTCTTGCCAAAATGGACGAGAGAGACAGAAATGCAGCCATCGACCGTGTGATAACTGCCCTGAAAAGAAAGGAGAAAGAGGAAGAAAGAAGGAGATGGGAAGACGGTGCTGAGATGAATTCGGAATATGAAGGAGGAGTTAATGGGAATGATTCCGGAAACGGTTCCGGAAATAGATTCGGGAATGATTCCGGAAACGGTTCCGGAAATAGATTCGGGAATGATTCCGGAAACGGATTCGGGAATGGTTCCGGAAACGGATTCGGGAACACCAATACCTGGTATTTCTATTCTCCTGTAGCCGTAAGCCAGGGTAAGGCGCTCTTCGAAAAACTCTGGGGCAAGCGAAAGAACCTCGACAACTGGCAGCGAATCAACAAAACAGTTGTAGCTTCTGCACAAGAAACGGATATCGCTCAAGGAACAGATTCCGAGCTTCAGCCTGATGCATCACGAGATTCTCTATCCCATTCTTTATCCCAGAAAGAATCCGGCAAGCCATCTGCCGATAGCGCCAGCCTCGACCCTCATCAACGGGCTTATTATCTGGCTCAGATTCCGTTCACCCCAGAGCAGATGTCAGCGAGCAACCAGCTCCTGACGAATGGCTTATACCATGCCGGAATCATCTTCAAGGACCGGCTCGACAACCTGGCTCTGAGCGAGAAGATGCTGCTCCGACTGGTGGACAACTACCCAGATTTCAAGCATCTCGACGAAGCCTATTACCATCTGTATCTGCTTTATTCCCGAAAGAAGCAAACTCAGATGGCGAACAGTTATGTCGAAAAACTGAAGAAGGATTACCCCGAAAGTCAGTTCACAGCCCTCCTCTCCGACCCTTACTATCTGGAGAATGCAAGGATGGGTGTACACATCGAAGATTCCATCTACACCCTCACCTATCAGGCATTCAAGGAAGGCAAGTACGAGGTGGTGATGCACAACTCGGAAATATCAGACAAGCGGTTCCCTGCTGGTGCCAACCGCGACAAGTTCCTCTTCATCAGCGGTATGACCCAGCTCAACGAGGGCAAGGTTTCCGAATGTCTGGAAAAGATGAACCAGGTGATAGCGCAATATCCCAACAGCCGCTTGAGCGAGATGGCGGGAATGATCGTAAACGGCGTGAATGCCGGAAGACGACTCTACGGCGGAAAGTTCGACCTGAGCAATGTCTGGGCGAAACGCAACGATGTGCTCACTTCCCAGGACTCCACCCAGCAGAAAGGATTCTCAGCCGACCGCAACGACCGTTTTGTCTTCCTGCTCGCCTACAGTCCAGATTCCGTCAATGAGAACCAGCTGCTCTTCGAGGTAGCCAAGTATAACTTCACCACCTATATGGCGCGCAATTTCGACATCAGCATCGAAGACCTCCAGGGGTTGCATCGCCTGCAGGTAAGCGGTTTCCAGAACTACGACGAGGCGCGCCAGTATGCCAACGAGCTGCATCAGCAAGCCGGCATCCTCCGTCTGATTTCCAAGGCGAGAAGCTACGTAATCAGCGAGCCAAACCTCGAGCTTCTGGGCAGAAATCTCTCGTATGATGATTACGACAAGTTCTATACCCGTCACTTTGCACCGCTGAAGATCAGCAAGATGCGCCTGCTGATGGAGCCAACGGAAATCGTAGTGGATAAGGATTCCCAGAAGGAGGAAGATGCTCTGGAGGAAGAAAATGATTCTCAGAAGAAGAATCCTGAAGATAATGGAATCGATATCGAGAGCCAGCCAGCAGAAGATACCGATACCGGCATCTACTTCGATGACTCGAATGCCCCAGAATCTGAAGCCGATGATGAATACATCGAGCTGGATGGATTCTAAAAAGTCAGTCTTCAGAATCAAGCGCATACCCAGTCGAGATAAGCTGCTGATGCTTTCTGATAAGCTGTTAGAGCGAACAGAAGAAGGTAACCAGGAACGGTACGGAGAAATCTACGCAGAAGCCGTGGAAGATGGAAACGATGATGAAGCTCTCGCCCGAATAGCGGGTGATAATAGGCAACGTGGTATCCATCGTGGTGGCTCCACCCACGCTGATAGGCGCCAGCTTGCCGAAATACTTCGCCAGCAGAGGCGCACCAAGAAGGGTGAGAATCTCACGGAAGATGTTGGCAAGCAGGGCGATGGTTCCCAGCTCGGCACCCCGATACTGCGTGATGAAGATGCTCGACAATGAGTAGTATCCGAAGCCCGAACCGATGGCGAGACAGTCGGAGAGCTGACGGTGTCCCAGTATCAGGGAGGCAGCCGCGCATCCGGCAAGGGTTCCCAGGATGGTCATCACCGGCAGCATCATCAGCCGGGGATTCACCTTTCTGAAACTCTTCAGGATAGAGGTATCACAACCGATGCTGATACCCACGCAGAACATCAGGCAGCAGAGGGCATAATAGCTCACGTCGCTCGCCAGGAAACTGGCAGGAATCACATCCCACACTCCCACGATGATACCCAGCACGAAGAAGACTACGATAATCAGACTACCTTTCATTTCCAGCCTCCTTTCTGCAGACATATCTCCACAATGCCCACGCAAAGATTGCACTACCCAGACTTCCGGCTATCGTAAGCACGATGGCTTCGAGTCCCAGGGTCTGAAGACCATTGATAATTCGAGGGTTCGCTCCCACCTCGATGCCGAGCAGGAAGAGGAGTACCCAGATAAGCGCCGTGATGACACGGCCGATAAAACTCATTTTCTTGTTGCGGAGCAGGTATCCCGTACCAATTCCGCACAGCATGATCATTACAATCTTGAGCATTGTTTCTTCTTTTCTTTCCTTTTTTTATTATTTTTGATTACTTTTATCTTCGATAATAATAACGGATTCCCGGTCTTAATATTATAAAAAAGACCGAGAATCCTGATGATATTTGTAAGTAAGCTATAGCAGTTACCCCCAATCGGAAGAGCCATCAGCCCCATCAACCCCATCAGATGATGGTAATCCAGACGGATTCATCCTTTTCTCTCGCTTCGCTGATGCATTTCATCAGGCGATGCAGCCAGATACGGGAATCGCCGTAGTTCCCTTCATCTTCTGCGCCTTCTTGCCCGAACCCCTGCCCAGGCGCACGTTCACCTCCTCGGGCTGGAGTTCCATGCCCTGGGCTAGGAGCTTTTGGGCTTTCAGCCCGACTTCGGCTGCCATAATCTAAACTTATGACACACCTTTTTTTTTCAATTAAGTTTCTTTAACCACAACTCTCTTCCGTCATTCAATTATTCTTTGTACTTTAGCACTTCGAAAATAAAAATATATCCTAAAAGGATACAGCAAAAAGATACTCTAAAAGGATAATGCAATATGAGCAACGGATTATTACTATGGATCGATGATGAGATTGAGCTCCTCAAGGCGCATATCATCTTCCTGGAGAAAAAAGGTTACGAGGTTGCCACGGTGAGCAATGGATCGGATGCCATCGAACTATGCCGACAGCAATCCTTCGACCTCATCCTCCTCGATGAAATGATGCCTGGACTGAGCGGTCTGGAGACCCTGCAGCAAATCAAAGACATCCAGCCCGCTACTCCCGTTGTGATGTGTACCAAGAGCGAAGAGGAAAACATCATGGACCAGGCTATCGGGTCGAAAATCGCCGACTATCTCATCAAGCCCGTCAACCCGAGCCAAATCCTGCTCTCGCTGAAAAAGAACATCCACCAAAAGGATATCGTGACCGAGATGACGCAGAGCGGATACCAGCAGGACTACCAGCAGATTGCACTGAAGATGATGGACTGCCGTTCCTGCAGCGACTGGATGGAGATATACAGAAGACTCGTGAAATGGGAACTGGAACTGAGCGATACCGACAGCCAGATGACCGAGATGCTCGCCATGCAGAAGGAGGAGGCTAACATCGGATTCGCCAAATTCATCGCCAGGAACTATCTGGAATGGATTGATCCGAAGAGGGATGAGAAGACCGGAAAGAATGGATATGCCGGAAAGAATGGGAATGCCGGAAAGACTGCCGATGCATCTTCTTCCGACGACCGCCCGATGATGAGCCCGGATGTCTTCAGGAACAGGATCTTCCCGATTCTGGACAAGGGGGAGAAGGTGTTCCTCATCGTGATAGACAACTTCAGATACGATCAGTGGAAGATGCTGGCGGCTGACATCGGCGAGCTGTTCGACATTGACGAGGATATGTATATGAGCATCCTGCCTACCGCCACGCAATACGCCCGGAACGCCATCTTCAGCGGTCTGATGCCCAACAGGATTGCCGAGATGTTTCCGGAGCTCTGGGTGGATGAAGACGAGGAGGAGGGCAAGAACCTGAACGAGGAGCCGCTGATACAGACAATGCTCGACAGATACCGCAAGCGATACAGCTTCAGCTATCACAAGGTGAACGATTCGCAGGGCGCCGACCGGTTTATGGAGCACTACAACGAATGCAGGGAGAAGGACCTGAACGTGCTGGTAATCAACTTCATCGACATGCTCTCGCATGCCCGGACGGAATCGAAGATGGTACGCGAGCTCGCCAATACGGAGAGTGCCTACCGCAGCATCACACAGAGCTGGCTGCGCCACTCGGTGCTCTCGGAACTGTTCAGAAGACTGTCGCAGGATGACTGCAAGGTGGTGATCACCACCGACCACGGAAGCATCCGCGCCTCGAAGCCCATCAAAATCATCGGCGACCGCAACACGAATACCAACCTGCGCTACAAGCTGGGCAAGAACCTGGCCTGCAATGCCAAGGAGGTTTTCACCATCAGGGACCCGAAAAGGGCACAGTTGCCTGCTCCCAACCTGAGTACATCGTATGTCTTTGCCTACGGAGACGCCTTCTTCGCCTATCCGAACAACTACAATTACTACGTTTCGTACTACAAGGATACCTTCCAGCACGG
>JAIINY010000069.1:0-12212 GCA_022741625.1 Prevotella sp.
ATTATCTACCAGATTCCACTGTCTGCGAGCATACTTGTAGCTCCATCCGTTACCCTCGCGAGGGAAATCAATCCACTCTGGATGGCCGAACTCATTACCCATGAAGTTCAGGTAGCCGCCATTGATGGTAGAAGCAGTAGCCAGACGGATCATCTTGTGCAAGGCAATGCCTCGGTGAACCATATCGTTCTCATCACCCTTCTTGAAGTGCCAGTACATATCAGCATCTATCAGGCGGAAGATGATGGTCTTGTCGCCTACCAGTGCCTGGTCGTGGCTCTCGCAGTAAGAGATGGTCTTCTCGTCTGCACGACGGTTCTTGATCTCCCAGAAAATGCTGGATGGCTTCCAGTCTTCATCCTTCAGCTCCTTGATGGTCTTGATCCAGTAGTCTGGAATATTCATCGCCATACGATAGTCGAAGCCATAGCCGCCATCGGTAAACTTGGCAGCCAATCCAGGCATACCGCTCACCTCTTCGGCGATGGTGATGGCATTCTTGTTCACCTCGTGAATCAGACAGTTGGCAAGGGTGAGATAGCAGATAGCGTTATCATCCTCATGGCCATTGAAGTAGTCACCGTAATTGCAGAACGCCTCTCCCAGACCGTGGCTATAGTAGAGCATGGAGGTTACACCATCAAAGCGGAAACCATCGAAGTGGTATTCGCTGAGCCAGTACTTGCAGTTGCTCAGGAGGAAGTGCATCACCTCATCCTTACCATAGTCGAAGCAGAGACTGTCCCAGGCTGGATGCTCATGTCTGTCACCAGGATAGAAATACTGGTTAGGATCACCGGCAAGATTACCGAGACCTTCCATCTCATTCTTCACAGCATGAGAGTGAACGATATCCATAATGACAGCGATGCCATTCTGATGAGCAGTATCGATGAGATCCTTGAGCTCCTCTGGGGTTCCGAAACGGCTGCTGGCAGCAAAGAAGCTGCTTACGTGATAGCCGAAGGATCCATAATAAGGATGCTCCTGGATAGCCATGATCTGGATGCAGTTGTAACCATCCTCAATGATACGTGGCAACACCTTCTCCTTAAACTCAGTGTAGGTACCAACCTTCTCTGCATCCTGTCCCATTCCGATATGGCACTCATAGATGAGCAGCGGAGTGGTGTTAGGCTTGAAGGTCTTCTTCTTCCACTTGTAAGGCTCAGGACTCCATACCTGCGCAGAGAAAATCTTGGTCTGCTCATCCTGAACCACACGGTTAGCCCATGCAGGGATACGCTCGCCTTCTCCACCTTCCCAGTGCACCTTCATCTTGAAGAGGTCGCCGTGCTTCATCGCCTTTTCCGAGAGTTTTAACTCCCAGTTTCCGGTGCCCTTGATACGCTTAGCACGATACTTAGGGCTTTCCTGCCAGCCGTTGAAATCGCCGATGAGATAGATATCTGTAGCATTTGGCGCCCACTCGCGGAACACCCATCCCTTCTCCGTCTTGTGTAATCCGAAGTAGTCGTATCCGTTGGCGAAATCGCTGAGCGAAATCTTGCCGTTACGGGTAAGCTGGTTGAGTTTCCAGAGCGCATGCTCATGTCTTCCTACGATAGCAGGCTCAAAGTCTGCCAGATATGGATCGTTCTTCACGAGTCCGATATGTTTTGGAGCAGCAGCCTTCACGGTTTTCTTGGTAGCACACTTGGCGGTCGCCTTGCAGGTAGCCTTCTTGGCTGTTGTCTTCTTTGCTGTAGTATTTTTAGCTGAAGTTTTCTTTTCTGTTGCCATATATCATGATTTTAGATGGTTCTACTATTTGATTAAGGTTTTTAAGCCTTTACCTTGAAGATAGCCTTATGGATATCACCCTTGCCGATGCATGGCTGATGACCGTCCTGTGGGAAGAAGATGGCAAACTGGCCTGGCTTGCAGGTTACCAGTGTCTGAGCCTTCACACCAGGATATACGGTACAATCGTTAGCCTCGTTGTATTCCACTTCCGGTAGATCCTTCACTGGAGAATATCCATAGGTTTCCTCTGTATTCATAGGAATCTGAATATCAATCATCTGACGATGTGCCTCGATGGTAGCTTCTTCCTCGGTCTTGCCGTGAGCTACAACGATATACACAAAGAGATCATCACCCTGAATAGAATGCTTGCCGGTCTCCAACTTAGTAAGATCATTCCCGTTGATAAACTTCACTACTTCTGCGAAGAGTGGATTAAGAGAAACATATTTCTCCAAATTGTCTAATGTATCAATTACCATAGTATATTGAATTTTGTGATTGATTTCTACTTTTTTAAGTTTATATTTCAGAGAGGAACAGATGCTGATGCATATTAAAATCCTAAAGATTCAATCTTGCCGGAAGTTTAATCCTCAAATCGCTTTCCGTTCTCATATACACCCTTGGCAGTAACCTGGCCATTGCGGTCTTTCTCTACGAATCTGCCATCGCGTGTATCCTTCTTATAGTTGCCCTCGAAGCGCTTGCCGTCCTTGTTCTCCTCGATACAGAAGCCCTCGCGCTTGCCATTGTGATAGACACCCTTGAAACGGTTGCCGTTGGCGTAATGTATCACCACGTTGCCATCGACATAGCCCTTCTTGAACTCGCCTTCAAAGATGTCGCCGTTCTTCTTGGTCAACTTTCCCCTACCGTTCTGCAGGTCGTCTTTCCAGCTGCCAACATAGATGTCGCCATTCTTCCATACGAAAGTACCCTGTCCGGAACGCTGACCATCCACAAACTGTCCGGTGTATTTCGAACCGCCAGCTGAGCGGAAAATTCCTTCACCGGTACGTTCACCCTGTGAATAATCACCTTCATAGATATCGCCATTATGGAATTTATAGATACCCTTACCATCCTGGATATCATCCTTCCAGTCACCAATATAGGTATCACCATCAGCATATTTAAAGGTACCCTTGCCTGAGCGCTGGTTATCTACCCACTGTCCATCGTAGGTGGTTCCATCTCCCCAGTCAAAGAATCCATTTCCATTCTTCATGTCGTTCATCCACTGACCTTTGTATTTGGCACCGTTGGAATAGGTGTAGGTACCTTTTCCCTGTCGCTTATCCTTATACCAGTCACCGTCATACTTATCACCATTGTAATAGTACATCACGCCATGTCCGTGTTGGAAATCGCGGAACCAGAGTCCTACATACTTATTATTGTTCTGGAAGTAATAGGTACCCTTGCCGTGCTGCTGGTCCTGCAGCCACTGTCCTTCGTATCTCTCGCCATCCGAGAAAGTATATACGCCATATCCGCTGCGCTTTCCCTTGACGTAGGCACCCTCGTAAGTATCACCATTCTTATAAACGGTAGATCCCTTGCCCTGTGGTTTGCCGCTTACCATCTCTCCCTTATACTGACCGCCATCACGGGTGATGCAGCTACCGAGCGAGATTTTCTGCGCCGACATGGCAAGAGGCGAACATGCCAGCATCATCGCCAGCATCATCTGCTTACCTGTAAGCAAAAACGTGCTTACAGAAAAATATCTTATAGAATTGTTTTTCTTATCATTCATGTCGTTTATCATCATTTTGATTTCGAAAAGAACCGGTATTATAGCCATTCCCGGACCACATGATTGCGTGTCCAGAGCGGAGTTTGACCGATTCCGAACCGATATATTCGATTCAATCCCCAAAAGTAACGCTTTTTCGGCAAACAGCCAAATAGATTAAGCAAATTTAAGGGAAAAAGAATAAAAATAAGATTTTCTGAAAAAAAGTTCTTTCGGATACAATAAAACGGGAAATCAGCCGTTATTAGGGCAAATAAATGAAATACCATCCAACTAATCAAAAAAAATAAAAATAAGTATGATATTAAACTGCGCCATCATAGATGAAGATCCTGAGGCTTTGGCTTTGCTGAAGCATTATGTTGAGGAAACACCATCCCTCAATCTTATCGGTGCGTACCACAACGCTATCGAAGCTGCAGATGGAATTCACCACAGCCATCTTGACATTCTGTTTCTTGCCATCCACATGCAGCAGATCAGCGGACTCGAGTTTGCCAAGCTCGTGCCGATGAACGTGAAGATTATCTTCACCACCGCATTCAAGGAGTATGCCATCGAAGCATACAAGGTGAACGCCTTCGACTATCTGGTCAAGCCTATCCTATACGGAGACTTCATGCAGACCTGTCAGAAGGTATTCGACCATTATATGCAGGACAATGCCTACAACCCTATCAAGCGCGATGGCTTTGTAGTGGTGAAGAACGAAAGCAAATACACCCGAATTCCTTTCGAGAACATACTCTTTATCGAGAGCGTGAAAGATTACGTGAAGTTCCACATGGCGGACGGACGCAACATCATGACCCTGGGCAACCTGAAACGCCTGGAAGAGAAACTTCCGCGCCAGAAATTCAGAAGAGTGCACCGCTCTTTCATTGCCAATCTAACTAATTTTGACTACATCCAGAACATGAAGGTAATCTATGGCAAACTGGCGGTGCCTATCTCTGACACCAACAGGGATGATGTGGTGAAATTCGTAGAAGAACACGGAATCAACTAACAGATCTGCAGTGGGGATGTAACAAATATTCTAGCATCATGTGCGATAAGGAATTCGAGATCGCGGAATCCCCAAAGCACACTGATGCAAGGCATTCCGCTGTTCTTGGCGGTCATGACATCTACATCACTGTCGCCGATATAGACGGCGCTTTCCCTATCTGCACTCATCTGACGCAAAGCCTCATTTACAGTATCTGGAGCTGGCTTTTTCTGAATATCCTCCCGCTCACCTATAGCCACATCTACCAAGTCGCCAAAGAAATGGCGACAGAGGGCTTGGGTGGCAGCATAGAACTTATTGCTTACCACGGCAATATTCTTGCCTCTGTCCTTCAACTCCTGTAACATTTCCATCACACCCGGATAAGGCTGCGTGGTATCAAGATTATGCATCATATAGTGCTTGCGGAAATCGGCAAACACCTGTTCAAACTTCTCATTTTCCAAACCATCCGGAATGGCACGTTCCATCAATTTCTTGACACCGTTTCCAACAAAGCGGCGCACCTCATCTACACTACGCTCAGGAAAACCATTCGTCTTGAGGGCATAATTGCAGCTCGCAGCCAAATCGTCCAGGGTAGAAAGCAAGGTACCATCCAAGTCGAAGATATAGGTATCGAAATTAAACTGAGCATGAGGCGGCATCTTTTTCACACGGAATTCACCGCCATGAAGGATACAGACATCCTTGGAATAAAGTCGGATTTCATCCGGACCGCTAACCGCATAGCGGTTGGCTTTCTCCTCCTCATCATGGCCATAGGCGATACCTGTTCCCATGGTACGATTCTCACCAAACTCCCATCTCTTGAACTGATGGGTCCTGGCATCCACTACCACATATTTATACTCCAGCGGAGCCTCCAAAGCCTGTACGTTGACAGAGAGCACCCAACTGGTTCCGTCCTGATGGATCATCGGAAGATAATGGTCGGTATTCCACTCGCCCAAGGTTGGATGATTACCCAGCAGTGCCACAGCCTCACCCTCGTGAAGCTGAGGAGCAGAAACCTTGAAGATCACGGTCTGCTCGAACAGAGGCAGCTTGGCAGCCTCATCACCCGTCCAGACTACCGGAGCCGTATAGTTGATGAAACCGCCCTGCAGCTCATTCTCATCATCCAGCCAGAAGTCGGACAGGATATAGTTTCTGTTCGCCTCATACACATAGGCTCTAGGAGCAGCAACAGATTCCCTGCGCACCACATTTCCCTCGGCATCTACCACCTTATAATAATAGGCTACAGCCACAAAGGGATGATGACGGTTTTCCAAAGTATGGGTTTCAGCCATCCAATGATAACCATCTACTGTGTTCATCGCCAGATCTACCACCTTCCGCTTTCCGTCACGTGCGAAGAAGGTGATATCGGCATGCAAAGACTCTCCCCACTCTGCCTTGTATGATATTGTAAATTTCATTCTCATATCATCAATCGTTTTAATATGTCAATATTCTTCAGTTCAATGATGCAAAGGTAATGAAAATCTTCATTCCACGGATAAAGAATCAGCGAATTAACCTATTTTAATTGACTACGCTTTGCTATTTGGCATTTTTACTGTACTTTTGCACCAAAATGTTTCAAGAAGAACAGATCAAGTTCAAAGACGAACAGAAATATTTCAAGAAGAAAAGAAAATGTTTTAAGTAGATAAAGAAAATGAAGAAAAAGAAAACAACTTCTAAGTTTTACCTCTATGGCGCCATCGGCTGCATCGCCGTCATCGCCATCGTAGGTTATCTCTACTGCTTCTCATCATTCTCGAAAAGCAGCGAAACCAAGTATGTGTATATCGACGCCGATGACAACATCGACTCTGTATATAATAAGGTGAAACCTTTCGCCAAGAGCATCCCGATGCAGGCATTCCGCACACTCACCCTTCATTCAGGCTATGCCGACCACATCCGCACCGGTAGATACGCCATCCATCCTGGAGACGGAGCACTCAAGGTCTGGCGTCACATGAAAAACGGTTTGCAGGAACCTGTCAACCTCACCATACCTTCCGTACGCACCATCGACAAACTCGCCGTGGAGCTGAGCAAGAAACTGATGCTCGACAGCACAGAAATCAAGAAGGCACTCACAGATGAGGCGGTTTGCGAGAAGATGGGCTACGATACAGCCACCATCGCCTGCATGTTTATCCCTAACACCTACGACATCTACTGGAATGTATCCATCGATAAATTCCTGGAACGCATGAAGAAAGAGAGCGACAAGTTCTGGAACTTTGAACGCACGGAGAAGGCCAAGACGATGAAGCTCACTCCTAACCAGGTGATTACACTTGCCAGTATCGTGGATGAGGAAACTGCCAACAACGGTGAAAAACCGATGATTGCAGGTATGTACTACAACCGACTGATGCTGCGCAATGCAGAATATCCGGAAGGTATGCCACTGCAGGCTGACCCAACCATCAAGTTCGCCTGGAAGCGTTTCGAACTGAAGCGTATCTACAACAACCTCCTGTACATCAAGAGTCCATACAATACCTACAAGAATCCAGGTCTTCCTCCTGGCCCAATCCGCATTCCATCGGTTGCCGGCATTGATGCCGTACTCAACCATGTAAAGCACGAGTATCTCTATATGTGCGCCAAGGAGGATTTCAGCGGCACCCACAATTTTGCCCGCACCTATCAGGAACACCTGCAGAATGCTGCAAAATATTCCAAGGCACTCAACGAAAGAGGAATCAAGTAAACGATATATCAGAAAACTTGCAAAATGTCTGTCATTTTGCAAGTTTTCTGTTTTTTATTTGGTAGTCTCCCTAAATTGTTGTAAATTTGCAGCATAAAACTTTCCATATAAAATAATTTATTACATGAACAGAACGATTATTACAGTAGTGGGCAAGGATACAAAGGGTATCATCGCCAGAGTTTGTACCTATTTGGCAGAGAAGGACGTCAATATCCTGGATATCTCTCAGACCATCGTACAGGAGTACTTCAACATGATGATGATTGTTGACATGGGTAAGATGAATACATCTTTCGAGACTGTTGCCGACGAACTCGCTGATCTTGGCAAGAGCATTGGTGTTCAGGTAAAATGCCAGCGTGAGGAAATCTTCAACATGATGCACCGCATCTAAGTTTATCACATTTAAAAGCAATAGAAGGAATATGATCAATATATCTGAGGTTATCGAAACCAACAAGATGATTGAGCAGGAGAACTTCGACGTGCGCACCATTACCATGGGTATCAACCTCCTGGACTGTGCCACTTCAGATCTCAACCAGCTCTGTCAGAACATTTATAATAAGATTACCCGCCTCGCCAAGGATTTGGTGAAGACCGGTGAGGACATCTCTAAAGAATATGGTGTGCCTATCGTAAACAAGCGCATCTCCATCACTCCGATTGCACTCGTAGGTGGTTCTGCCTGCAAGACTACCGATGACTATGTGAAGATTGCCAAGACTCTCGACAAGTGTGCCAAGGAGTTGGGTGTCAACTTCCTCGGTGGATACTCTGCCATCGTAAGCAAGGGTATGAGCAAGAGCGATGAGCTTCTCATCCGTTCTATCCCTCAGGCTATGGCTCAGACCGATTTCATATGCAGCTCTGTAAACGTAGGTTCTACCAAGACCGGTATCAATATGGATGCCGTACGCCTGCTGGGCCAAATCATCAAGGATACAGCTGAGGCTACTAAGGATAATGGTTCTTTGGGGTGCGCTAAGCTCGTTGTTCTCTGCAATGCTCCTGATGATAACCCATTCATGGCAGGTGCCTTCCATGGCGTTTCTGAGGCAGACGCTGTTGTCAGCGTAGGTGTCAGCGGTCCTGGTGTAGTAAAATATGCATTGGAGCAGGTGAAGGGCGAAAGCTTCGAGGTTCTCTGCGAGACTATCAAGCGTACTGCTTTCAAGATTACACGTGTAGGTCAGCTGGTTGCCAAGGAGGCATCACGCCGCCTGAACGTACCATTCGGTATCATCGACCTTTCATTGGCTCCTACTCCAGCCATCGGCGACAGCGTAGCTGATATTCTGGAGTTGATCGGTTTGGAGCGTGCTGGTGCTCCAGGTACAACCGCAGCACTCGCACTTTTGAACGACCAAGTTAAGAAGGGCGGTATCATGGCTTCTTCTTATGTTGGCGGTTTGAGTGGTGCCTTCATCCCTGTTTCTGAGGATCAGGGTATGATCAATGCCGTAGAGGCAGGTGCACTTACTATCGAGAAGTTGGAGGCAATGACTTGCGTTTGCTCTGTAGGTCTGGATATGATTGCTATCCCAGGCGATACTACTGCTACCACCATCTCCGGTGTCATTGCAGATGAGGCTGCCATTGGTATGGTAAACCAGAAGACTACTGCCGTCCGCATCATCCCTGTTGTGGGTATGAAGGTGGGAGATACTATAGATTTCGGCGGTTTGTTGGGTTATGCTCCAATCATGCCGGTTAATCAGTTCAGCTGCTCTGATTTCGTAAATCGTGTAGGACGTATTCCTGCTCCTATCCACAGCTTTAAGAATTAAGACATTAAAAACTTTCCATATCGTTTGGGGGAGGCATCAGTCTATCATGGCTGCTTGCCTCCCCCTTTTCTTTTGTGGGAAATAGATTATCATACAACTACTTCACCTATCACTTGCAGCTGCCTCTCCTATCACTTGCAGCAACCTCTCCTATCACTTGCAGCTACTTCTCCTATCACCTGCAGCTACTTCACCTATCACTTACAGCTGCCTCTCCTATCACTTACAGCTGCCTCTCCTATCACTTGCAGCTGCCTCTCCTATCACTTGCAGCTGCCTCTCCTATCACTTGCAGCTGCCTCTCCTATCACTTGCAACTACTTCTCTATACTGGCACCAAACTGCAGCACATACTTGATCTGCTTGCCGGCAATATGAGAAGGATTCGTTTCTAGCCCTAAAGCTAAAAAAAATCCGCCTCCCTATGCAGAGTTTTCACAAATTCATACACAAGGAAACGGATAAGTAAATGATAATATGGAAACTGTGTTCCATAACTAAACTAATAAAAACCCATTTTTATTTCTTAACGACAGCGATGAGCTCCTCTGCAGAAACCAAAGTCTGCTCACCACTCTCCATATTCTTCAATGTAACCTTGCCAGCTGCCATCTCATTCTCGCCAGCGAGAACTACGAATGGAATCTGCTTCGCGTTGGCATAGCTCATCTGCTTCTTCATCTTCGCCTTGTCTGGGAAGATCTCAGTGCGGATACCAGCTGCACGAGCAGCAGTCACGATAGGAAGACAATAGGCAGTCTCCTTCTCACCGAAATTGATGAAGAGCACCTGAGTAGAATTGACCGCCTCCTTTGGATAGAGATCGAGGGCATTGAGCACATCGTAGATGCGGTCGGCACCAAAACTGATACCTACTCCACTCAATCCTGGCAAGCCAAAGATACCGGTAAGGTTGTCGTAACGACCACCACCAGTGATACTGCCCATAGGAGTATCAAGCGCCTTCACCTCGAAGATGGCACCAGTATAATAGTTCAAGCCACGAGCCAAAGTAAGGTCGAGCTCAATCTCATTGTTCAGACCAACAGACTTCAAGGTATCAAGGATGAACTTAGTTTCCTCTACACCCTTCAATCCGATTTCAGAACCTTCGAGAACCTTGGAAATCACTTCAAGTTTCTCATCGTTAGAACCTGACAATGAGATGATTGGCTGCAACTTCTCAATAGCTTCTTCAGAGATACCATCCTTGCGCAGCTCCTCGTTTACATTGTCAAGACCAATCTTGTCGAGCTTATCAATAGCCACGGTGATATCCACAATCTTCTCAGCCTCGCCAATTACCTCAGCAATACCGGTAAGGATCTTACGGTTGTTGATCTTGATGCAGACACGCACACCAAACTTGGTAAAGACGGTATCTACAATCTGCATCAACTCTACCTCGTTGAGAAGAGAATCAGAACCAACCACGTCGGCATCGCACTGATAGAACTCGCGATAGCGACCCTTCTGTGGACGGTCGGCACGCCATACTGGCTGAATCTGATAGCGCTTGAAAGGCATCTGCAACTCATCACGATGCTGCACCACGTAGCGTGCGAAAGGCACGGTAAGATCGTAGCGAAGACCCTTCTCGCAGAGCTTTGCTGCCAACTTGAGTGATCCGAGCGAATGAATATCCTCATCGCTCACCTTATTCATATAGTCACCTGAATTCAAAATCTTAAAGAGCAGCTTGTCGCCCTCCTCACCATACTTACCCATCAAGGTCTGAAGGGTCTCCATAGCAGGAGTCTCAATCTGCTGGAATCCGTAAAGGGCATACACATCCTTGATGGTATTGAAGATGTAATTACGCTTTGCCATCTCAACAGGACCGAAATCGCGGGTACCCTTTGGAATACTTGGTTTCTGAGCCATTTATTTATGTTAAATATTAAATGTTAAATGTTTAATGCCTAGTGCTATGCTCACTCTTAAGCAAACATCATACACCAAACATTAAACACTATCAAATTATTTACGAACAATAGTCTGAGCGCGGTCTGGACCGATAGAGATGATACCAATCTTGGTCTCAAGGAACTCCTCTACGAATGCAATGTAGTCCTTGAATTCCTGTGGGAACTGATCCTCAGAAGTAAACTGAGTCATATCAGTCTTCCACCCCTTGAACTCCTTGTAAACAGGCTCTACGTTATCAATCTCATAAGGGAAATCTGTAGTAACAGTGCCATCAGGCAACTTGTAAGCCACGCAGGCCTTGATGGTATCGAAACCATCGAGCACATCGCTCTTCATCATGATAAGCTCGGTTACACCGTTTACCATAACAGAATACTTGAGCTGTACGAGGTCGCACCATCCACAACGACGCTCACGGCCAGTAACCGCACCATACTCATGCCCCAGGTCACGGATCTTGGCACCAGTCTCATCGAAGAGCTCTGTTGGGAATGGACCTGCACCTACGCGAGTACAGTAAGCCTTCATGATACCATAGACATTGCCGATACGGTTAGGACCGACACCCAGACCGATGCAGGCACCCGCACAGATGGTATTAGAAGAAGTTACGAATGGATAAGAACCGAAGTCAACATCGAGCATAGTACCCTGAGCACCCTCGCAGAGGATGTCCTTGCCAGAGCGGAGCACCTTGTTGATCTCCACCTCGCTGTCGATAAGCTTAAACTGCTTCAAGTATTCGATGCCCTCCATCCAGGTCTTCTCTACCTCGGTGATATCGAAATCAGTGTATCCGAGGCTAGCGATAGTCTTGAGATGAGCAGCCTTGTGAGCAGCATACTTCTCCTCGAAGTTTTCGAGGATATCACCTACGCGAAGACCAGTACGGCTTACCTTATCAGTATAAGTAGGACCAATACCCTTACCAGTGGTACCTACCTTGTTCTTGCCCTTAGAAGCCTCGATGGCTGCATCGAGCACACGGTGAGTAGGCATGATGAGATGCGCCTTCTTAGAAATGTAGAGACGGCTCTTGAGGTCATGGCCACTCTTCTCCAAATCCTTAGCCTCGTCCATGAAGAGGTCTGGAGCCAAGACTACGCCGTTACCGATGATATTTACCTTGCCACCCTGGAAGATACCAGAAGGGATAGAACGAAGAACATACTTCTCGCCTTCGAACTCGAGAGTATGACCCGCATTAGGACCACCCTGGAAACGAGCAATGACATCATACTTAGGGGTCAA
>JAIINY010000412.1:0-1758 GCA_022741625.1 Prevotella sp.
GGATGGATTATCAAAATAAAACGTTATTTTTGTAGTATAAAAACAATAAAAATATGAAGTTAAGCACTATGAGAGAAATAAATCCCAAAGAAACCACCCGTGCATATGCATTTGAGCTTTGGATGAAAGCCCCGATGCCAATGGTTACGTTTTTCAAGATTTTGGATGTCAGTCGTCTTGTTAAAATCAGCAAAAAGTCAGGTATGAAATTCAATATGTTGATGTGCTGGTGCATCGGCAAAGCGGCAAGCAGTATCAAGGAATTTTATATGCTGCCTGTCGGAGACAAATTGATGCAATATGATGCTATTGCGGTTAATACCATTGTTATGAACAAGGACAATGAGGTCAGTTCATGTGATGTGCCGTTTTCTGATGATTTGCAGCTATTCAATGAAGATTATCTGAAATTGACAACGGAAGTAGCCCGAAGCTGTGAGAACCACGATTTGACAGAAAGCATGGTAATAGGGACTTCCGCACTGGCCCAATATGAAATTGACGGTGCGGTAGGTATGTACAGCGGTATCTTCAACAATCCGTTTATGATATGGGGCAAGTACCATAAAGGTTTCTTCAGAACGACACTAACGGTTTCATTCCAATTCCACCACACTCAAATGGACGGGGCACATGCTGCAAAGTTCCTGGATTGCCTGCAGCAGGAAATCAATAAATTACTTGTGTAGCGATGAATATGGAAAAACAAAGATTGATACTTCGTTCCTGGACAGAACACGATGCAGAGTCTCTTTATAATTATGCCAAAGTTCCAGCTATCGGCCCTATTGCAGGATGGCCTCCTCATACATCTGTTGAAAACAAAAACAAAAAAATATACAGGAAAAATTAGACAAAAATCCGGATTATGTAATGTGTAAAAAATAACTTCTGAAGTTTTCTGCGGTTAAGAGCAACATTTGACGAGATAGTTCCCTTTGGAGAGCTCATCATCAAAAATGATACGTTTGCTCTTGTTTGATTCGTAAGATTCTTCAATGGGTCTTTTCGTTTCATACGTTCTTGATTTATTGTAGCGATAATGGAGAGTCCTTTCTTTGTGACGGTAGCCTCTGCTCTCGTTCTTGCATTCTCAATGGACAAGAGTGGTGCGCCACTCCAACTTCTTGAAATTGGTCCAAACATGCAATGCTCTATAGGATTGTATTTGGAGCAATATGGAGGGTAATGTACCATGATGATATTTACCCCTATGGTTGAAGCCAACTTCATCAAAGCTTGTTTTACTATATGGTGCGAACATACATTAGAACCGCCACCATCACAGAGAATACAGATTGTGTGGGCATTTGGGTATTTCCATTGTAGGAATTGTTGCCAAATATGAATGAAATTGTCACAGACAAACTCAGCGGTGTCATGGCTAACCCCCAATGTTAAATAGCCAGTATTAGCTCCAACATCATAGATGCCATAAGGGACTATGATTCCATCCGAAAAGCTCTTGAAATCATGGTCATAAGTCTTAGGCTTCCCCTTGCAAGAGACTGTGCCTTGACGTTTGAAGTTGCCAATCATCTCCTTCTTCTTTGTGTCAATACTGAATATTGGGATGCCATAAGTTTCACCTCCGAACGAATTTCTTGGATTTTCTAACTCGCTCTAAATTGGACTTTGATTGAAAATCAAGAAGTTGGTCGTTTGCCTATATTATATAGGTAACAATATGGAAACGAGCGGACTTCTGCTCGTTTCTGTATTTTGCAATATGCAAAGAACGCCTCAATTCGGGGACAA
>JAIINY010000070.1:0-12153 GCA_022741625.1 Prevotella sp.
CAACATGCTGGAAGACTGGCATGATGCCGAGCAGATTCGCGAAGAGGCTTTGCAGCTCTTCTCTCACGGCATCGTAGATCTGAAGACCCGTGCAGAGATTGAGGCAATGTACTGGAGCGTGTGCCATGAGATCAACAATCTTGCCAAACACATGAAGCATGTACCAGAGGAGCTCAGAGGTCTGGACAAGATTCTTGCCGATAAGTATTTCTGCAACTTCTCTCTGTTCCAGAGCCTGCCAGACAGTTGGGCTATCGACCAGCTCTTCCCTATCATGCCTATCCAGCGTCTGAACGAGCGTCCTACCCGCAACGCTACCTTGCAGGACATCACCTGCGACAGCGACGGAAAGATTGCCAACTTCGTTACCGACGGACATATCGGCAACGTTCTTCCTCTTCATCCATTGAAGAAGAACGAGCCATATTATCTCGGTGTATTCCTCGTTGGTGCCTACCAGGAGATTCTGGGCGACATGCACAATCTCTTCGGCGACACCAATGCAGCCCACATCTCTGTAAAGGACGGCAAATATTGCATCGACCAGATATTCGATGGCGAGACCGTAGAGGAGGTATTGGATTACGTACAGTACAATCCGAAGAAACTCGTCCGCCAGTTGGAGCAGTGGGTGACCAAGAGTGTGAAGGAAGGCAAGATTTCGCTCGATGAGGGCAAGGAATTCCTGGTCACCTATCGCAATGGTCTCTTCGGATACACATATCTTCAGTAAGTGAAGAGTGAAGAACGAAGAGTGAAGAATTCAATTGCTTTAACTCATCATAAAGTTCAATGTTCAAAGTTCAAAGTAACAAGATGGAAAAAGTAACAGTAGTAAAGGTAGGCGGTGCCATCGTTGAAGACAGCGAGCAGCTGGCACAGCTCTTGAAGGATTTTGCAGCCATTCCTGGCAAGAAAGTATTGGTACATGGCGGTGGCCGCCGTGCCACCAAGGTAGCCGCAGCCCTCGGCATCGAGAGCAAGATGGTGAACGGCCGTCGCATCACCGATGCTGATATGCTGGAGGTAGTTACCATGGTATATGGCGGTTTGGTAAACAAGAACCTGGTTGCCAAGCTTCAGGCTAACGGCGTGAATGCCCTCGGTCTGACAGGTGCTGATATGGACGTAATCCATAGTCATAAGCGCCCATTGAAGGATGGCATCGACTTCGGATTCGTTGGCGATGTAGAGCGTGCCAACGGCAAGATGCTCCAGACCCTGATTAACGAAGGCATCACCCCAGTGATGGCTCCACTGACCCACGACGGCAAGGGCAATATCCTCAATACCAATGCCGACACCATCGCAAGCGAGACAGCCAAGGCTCTGGCTCCTTACTACGACGTGACATTGATATACAGTTTTGAAAAGAAAGGCGTGCTCAGCAATCCTGAGGATGACGACAGCGTGATTCCAGTGATTACCCATGCCGATTTTGAGAGATATAAAGCAGACGGTACCGTAGCAGGCGGCATGATTCCTAAGCTGGAGAATGCCCTTGCAGCCATCGATGCAGGCGTGAAAGAGGTGATTATCACCCTTGCTACCGCCATCGACGGAAAGCACGGAACCGTTATTAAGTGTTAAAAAACAGAAATAATTCAGAGTTGCTTGTAACTTTCTTACAGGTAAGTCGTCATTAATTATAGAGGGATGAAAAAAATCAGTTTCCAAAACGATGTTTTGCCACTGAAGAATAAACTCTTCAGGCTGGCCCTTCGCATTACTCTCAACCGGGAGGAAGCGGAGGACGTTGTGCAGGATACCATGATTAAAGTCTGGAATGCCCGCGACAGATGGCAAGAGCTTGACTCCATTGAGGCCTATAGCCTCACCATCGCCCGCAACCTCTCGCTCGACCGCATTAAGAAGATGGATAATCAGAATGATTCGCTGGAAGAGCAGACCACGGAAAGGCTCGATGAGACATCATCCACTCCTTCCGAACGAATGATTCAGAAAGACAAGCTGAACATCGTAAGGAATATCATTAATGAGTTGCCCGAGAAGCAGCGCAGCTGTCTGCAACTTCGAGATATCGAAGGAAAATCCTATAAAGAAATAGCAGACATCCTCAGCATCACCGAAGACCAGGTCAAGGTGAATATCTTCAGGGCTCGACAAACAGTTAAACAAAGATTTCAACAATTCGACAGTTATGGATTATAAGTACATCAACCAACTTTTGGACCGCTATTGGAAGGCCGAGACTTCTCTCGAAGAAGAGGAGATTCTCCGCGCATTCTTCAGCCAGGACGAGTTGCCTGCCGAGCTGAAGCCATATCAGGCGCTCTTCTCTTACGAGATGGGCGAGGCTAAGCAAGAGACACTGGGTGATGACTTCGACCAGAAGATGATGGCGATGATTGAGGATGAATACACCAAGGAGCCTAACAAGGCAAAGGTGGTTTCATTGACAGAGCGTCTGAAGCCTCTCTTCAAGGCTGCTGCCGTAGTAGCCATCGTCCTGACCTTGGGCAACGCTGCCCAGGTGCCATTCCAGAACGATGTCGATAACCAGATTGAAAACGTAGGATACACCAAGAGTGGCAAGGGCGTTTCCGTAGCCATGGGCGATTCTGCTTCGGTTGACTCCATGCAGCGCACGGGCATCGACCAGATAAGCACCACCACCGCCTCTCCTACGATATTGAAGTAGTTATTTCTATGCTTTCTCTATATAAAAAATCATGTTTAGTAAAACAATTCTGAAACTGTGAAGTTTCAATTCTCTCAAATTTTTCATAACATACTAACGTATTAGGGCTGCCAGGATGTACTGGCAGCCCTTGCTGTTTATACCATAAGAGGCAGCCCTCACGGGTTGCCTCTTATCATATAAACCTAACAAATAAAACCTAAAAAACTATATCTTGAGCCCTATTCAATGCTTCCAGATAATAATAATCTGCATAGATGATGCTGGCATCTATCTCGCTTCCTGCAGGATGATGTCCTGTGCTATGCATCAGAAACGCTACATTCTTCTTACCACTCTGGTATTTATCGGTACTCAGCTGGGCTAGCGACTGGATGGCAAACTGCTTGTACTCCTCTCCTTTCTCGCCTCCCACATACTGCTGGAGTTCCAGTAGAGCATCGGCAACCACACAGGCTGCACTTACATCCTTAGGAGCACCTTTCACGCCTCTAGGATCATCCATGTCCCAAAGCGGAATGAGATCATCGCTGGTTTCCTTCAATCGCTTGATGTAGATATCCGTCACCTTCTGGGCAAAATTCAGGAACATCTTGTTGTGGGTATAGCGATACACCATCGTATAACCATAGATAGCCCAGCTCTGTCCTCTCGTCCACATCGAATTGTCGGCATAGCCCTGATGCGTTACCCCCTTGATCAAATTACCATTGATGGTATCATATACTGCCACATGATAGCAACTTCCATCCGGACGGAAATGATTCTGCATCGTGGTCTTAGCGTGGGTTACTGCCAAATCATAAAGCAGTTTGTTTCCACCATTTTTAGCTGCCCAAAACATCATATCGAGGTTCATCATGTTATCCATGATGGTATTGTGCGGCCAGTTGCGAGGCTTCACCTCTCTTGGCCAGCTCAATATCGTTCCCACGATAGGATTGAAGAGTGTGGCAAGCGAATCGGCAGAAGCCAGGATTACGTTCTTGTATTCCTGCGAATGATTCACCTCGTAGCCTTTGCCGTAGGAGCAAAACATCAGGAAACCGATGTCATGGTCGTAGCAAGGGCGATAGGCAATGCCTTTCAGCGATTCCGTATATCCTTCGGCAGCCTTGCGCACAGCCTCATCCTTCGTATTCTGATAATCCATCCAGAGGATGCCCGGCCAGAAGCCATCACACCACTCCTCCGCAGTAGCCTTGCGGCAGTTCCATCCCTTCTGCTTATCCCCCTTCAGGATATTGCGAGGTTCCATCGTGTAATCGTAAGAACCATCTTTCTGCTGCAACTCAGCCAGGGCACGCTTCACCTGCTTGTGGCAGTATTGCAACTGCTTATCAACATCGAGTGCCGGAACCTGCGCAGCAGTCTGTACATTCTGCGCTATGCTTATCTGTGATATGGCAATAGTAGCCATACAAAAAAGTATTCTTCTTATTTTCATCGTCGTTGTTTTATTAATAATACGAACCGGATAAGAAGAATACTTAAAGTCGTAGTAGAAAAGCTGACAACAGACATATAAGTAATCTTCCCTTATCATACGTATCATTATAAAACAAATAAGAGAATAATATGAATAAGAGAATTACATCAGTGCTCTTTTCGAGCATCTTGCTGACAACGCCTATGTCGCTCCAAGCCCAGTATCACTCGCAGGTCTGGAATCCCGATAATGGCAACGGCACTTATACCAACCCCATAATTTATGCCGACTATAGTGACCCTGACGTGGTGGCTGTAGGAGAAGACTATTATCTCACGGCTAGTTCGTTCAACTGCATTCCCGGTCTGCCTATCCTTCATAGCAAAGACCTGGTGAACTGGGAGATTATCGGACATGCCCTGCAGGAACAGGAACCCAAGGAACTCTTCGCCCAGCCTCAACACGGCAAGGGAGTATGGGCACCAGCCATTCGACATCACAACGGAGAATTCTATATTTATTGGGGCGACCCAGACCACGGCATCTTTATGGTGAAAACCAAAGACACACGTGGCACATGGGAGGAACCCGTCTGCGTTTTGGCAGGAAAAGGAATGATTGACCCTTGTCCGCTCTGGGATGAAGACGGAAGAGTTATCTCGTGAATGGATGGGCAGGAAGCCGTTCTGGCTTTAATTCCGTTCTCACTGTTCGTGAGCTTTCTACCGATGGAACCAAGGCGATAGGCAAGCCTCGCATCGTTTTTGATGGAGGACAGAAGAACCACACCACAGAAGGTCCGAAGTTCTATAAGCGAGATGGATATTACTGGATTATGTGTCCAGCTGGAGGCGTAGAGATGGGCTGGCAACTTGCCATGCGAAGCAAAAACATATATGGCCCTTATGAAGCCAGAAAGGTGATGGCACAAGGCAAAACGAAGATTAATGGTCCTCACCAAGGAGCATGGGTTCATACATCGCAAGGCGAAGACTGGTTCCTTCATTTCAATGACAAGGCAGCATACGGTCGCGTCGTCTTCCTGCAGCCTGTAGATTGGAAGACAGGATGGCCAGTAATGGGCAATGACAAGGATGGCGACGGATGTGGCGAGCCTTATCTCACCTATCGCATACCGAAATCGACATCAAAGGTAAAGATGAATCCTCAGGAATCTGATGAATTCAACAGCACAGAGCTAGGCTTGCAATGGCAATGGCACGCCAACTATAACCAGCTTTGGGGAATGCCAACCAATAATGATTGTCTGCGATTATATACCGCAGATCTTACCGCAACAGATGAAGCTGGCAAGCCATTACCATTCAAGAGTCTTTGGCAGGCTGGCAATCTTCTACTCCAGAAGACTCCAGCCAAGGATTTCACTGCTACCGCAAAGATTCGCTTTGCATCGAAAGAGGATGATCAGTATGGCGGTGTCATTATGATGGGCAGGGATTATCAGGCACTGGTTGTCCGTCGCATGGGAGATAACTTCCTACTCCAGCAGCTTTCTTGCAAGGATGCTGATTTAAGCGGCATTGAAACAGAGAAGACACTCGCCACCTTCAAGCCATCAGAGAAGGACACCATACCTTATTCGCCAGCCATCTATCTCGACATCTTTCTTCAGATGAAGGTAAAAGACGGCAGATGTCAGTTTGCCTACAGTCTTGACGGCAAGCGATACAAGAACGCAGGCGATCTCTTTACCCTGAAACAGGGCAAATGGATAGGAGCCAAGATGGGATTCGTGAGCGAGCGAAAGAACACCAAGGGCAACCGAGGATGGATTGATGCAGACTGGCTTAGAGTAACACGCTAATCTACGACTATATATAAAAGGTGGATGCCAGGAATCTTACTTAATAAGATTCTGCATCCACCCATTTTTCAGTTATTCATTACAAAGCGCAGGGCTGCACCTCCCGAAGCCTGCAGATGAAGCTTCAGCTGCTTGCCAGCCTTGACATTCACCATGGTAGAAGAAACCTTGGTGCGGGTCTGCAAAGATGGATCATCATTGTAGATTTCTACACGATATTTCTTGCCTTTCTGCAGGAAATCAGCAGTATTGAGGGTGATATCACGAGCCTGCAAGCCATTCATCGCTCCCACAAACCAATCATTGCCAGTGCGGCGAGCCTGAATGATGTACTCTCCTATCTCGCCAGCCAGAGCCTTGCTCTCATCCCATACAGTAGGACAATACTTCCAGAAATCCAATTCCTTCTCGCCCTTGTAGACATTTGGCAAATCGTACCAATACAGGAAAGTAATCGGACTGTAATATACCACAGGCATTGCCAACTGATGAGCCTTCGTATTCTTCACTCTGCCATTGAAATAACAAGGAGTATAATCAGCAGGACCACAGAGGAATCTTGTGAATGAAAGAATCACATTGTGCTCTGCATTCGGCATTTCCTCATTACCTCCGATGCCTTCCTGAGTCATCAGGTTAGGATAAGTGCGACTCCATCCCGTAGGACGATATTCATCGTGAACATCCACCATGATATGATAATCGGCACATTTCTTTATGGCATCGTGCATCCAGGCTGTCCACTTCTGGGAGCCCACCTGTACAAAACCGAACTTGATGCCGCTGACGCCCCACTTCTGATACAAAGGCAAGATGCTGTCCAATTGCTGGGAAAGCGCACGCTGATTCACATAAAGCCATACGCCAATGCCCTTGCTCTTTGCCTGCCTACATAGCTCAGGCATATCAATGTCACGAGTTTCCAACACCTTCAGGGCAGATGAAGACATTTTCCATTCCGGTCCATACCAGCCTGCATCCAACTCGATGTATTGCAATCCGCGATCTACGGCAAAATCAATAGCCTGCAAAGCCGTTTTCATATCCAGTCGACATACACGGAATGCCTTACTTGGACGAATCCAGGAAGTATCAGCTATCTTGCAAGGTGCGTTCAAGTTGAGCATCAACTGCTTGTTGTTTATCAGGTCGATAGCTCTTTCAGCAGCCATGATAACGCGCCATGGCATGTCGTAAGCCGTGATAACACTTGCCGTATCAAACATTGATATCTGAAGTTTATTGTCTGCAACCAACTTTAACTTTCCTCGTGAAAAATCAGACAAGGCTGCTTCGCCGATGGAAGTATAAATGCCGTTCGACAACTTCAAGACCAGAGGTCGGTCTGATTCTTCCTTCCATACAGGTTCGCTCTTCAAGAGTTTTACTTTCTTAGGAGAAGCTTGTGCCCATGCAAAATGATAGGCCTCAGCACCTGGTGCCAACTGGAAAGAAGTCAAGTCTTCCGTAATATTCATAAACAATCCATTCGTTGCCTCAGGGAAGTGATAACGGAAAGCCACTCCCTCATCGTATGCTCTTACAATGATATCGAAGAGATACTGCTGGCGTTTGTCATAGCCATTATCATTGGAGTTTCCTTGTTTTCCACCTTTCATCAAATGGATGGTCATCTCATTGTAATGGTCACGGATAGTTGCATACTCACCATAGACCGGTTTCCAAGTATCATCCTTGGCAGAACGCTCCACCTTGATGACTTCCATACCGGTGGTCCAAACCCGGTTGGTATCCACAGGAATTCCCATCGCTGACTCTACCAGATGGTTGTCAATGTTCACACCTAGTTCGCCTTCCTCAACCACTTGCTTATCAGCATAGTTTAGATGATAGACAAGACGACCTCCTTTCTGCTCAAAGACGAAATGATACTTGCCATTAGGCGACTGCAAGGTTTCTGCAGCATGAGCAGAAACCAACGCAAAAATCATCAAAATTGCTAAAACAATCTTTTTCATTGTCTGTTTGTTTTAATTCAACTTCACTTTTCCATTCTCTGAGCAGACGATGCGCTGCTCGGTTCCATCCTTCAGTTTCACGATGATGCCCACGGCACCCTGCTCGCTTGGGGTAAAATAATCTACCGATGCTATATCGCCCGGTTCTGTATCAGAACTTGGTTCATATACGCAGACGAAAGGATGATTCCATGCCTCACCCTTCTGGCGAGCCACGAAGGTCAATACCGGCTGGTCGATTACCTTATAAGGCTGGTTAGGCATACGCTCGTATTCCAGATTGGCAGGAGAGAGCGCCTGGAAGAGGGTACGGTTTGCATCCGCCTTCATCCACATCGTCATCGTTATCTCCTTCTGGTTATCCATCGCTGCCACCACCTTCTCATCTTCTATCCTGGTTACAAACTGGGTCTTTACAGAAGAGGTCATTTCGGCACTCACCTTATTATATATATAGGAATAAGCATAGAGATGACCACCGGCAAAGGCGAGTTCCTCGGTAGGCCTCATATCGAGTGCCTTACCGCTTGCCGCATCCATCACCTTCATCTCCTGTCCCAGGTTATGATAGAAGTAATCGTGGGTCTTGTCGCCCCCTTCCTTCTTTCGGCTGCGGAACACGTCGATGTAATAACCACCCTTATCGCTGGTCTTCACGATGGCTGTGGTACGCTGCTGCTCTGCCTGCGTTTCTGGCTCCATAAAGCTTACTGTAGCGTAAGTCATCTTCTCCTTCTGCTCCGAGAGTTTCCTGCTGGCAGGCTTCTCCGCGCTTACCTCAGGAGATGAAGCCACTATCTTGAAAGCATGCTGCGACATCATTACCGGATAGCTCGATACGCCATCTACCACCACCGTGTTATGGGCTGGCATCTGGGAATAATACTCAGAATAATCCAGTCCGCTATAGAGATTCTTGCCGATACCTGCATCAGGCCCCAATACATAGCCCTTGCCATAAAGTTCCAGGGAGATGCCGTTGGCATGGGCGTGGTTGCCCAGGCTGGCATTGATGGAAGCCATCAGGTCGTGTTGCCTGTCCATTCCCGTACGCATCGCTATCCACGATACATTAGGAGCATAGAACATCGTACTGGTATATTTCTCTATTTCTGATACCGGAGCATCGCTTGAAACGGCGCTCTTAAAGAGATTCATATCTGCAATAAGACTCTTGTTCTTATGACGGGTGGCATATTTCAGGATGTTATCGATGCCGCCCTGGTTCAGATAGTTCGGATGGGTATCGCCAAAACCTGCTATCATACGGTTAGGGAAGAGATATTCGGCAGAGGTCTTTACGCCGTCTATCAGGATAGGACGCTGACTGAACATATCGATTCCCGCCTTTTCATCGAGCATATTGGCAAAATCACAGAGAGTGCTAAGCACCGTAGTGCTGTAGCCTGGAGATTCATACCAGATCTTTGCCTTCTGATCGAAACCGAAGTCGATGAGCTTGTTCATACTCCACTGGCGAATACTATTTTGATTTACGATATAATTCAAGTAGTATTGCTTGCCCTTGCCATCTGCGTATGCTTGGTTATCTTGCAATACCAAGGCTATCTTCGTAATGAAATCGGCCTGAAACAAATTCCAGTTGTTATGAGGTACACCATTGGCGATGATGTTCTCCGCCCACTTCTTGAAACCAGCTTCGATGACGACTTGGTCATCCTTCACGAGAGGTTTGATGAGGGGATACATCTGGGTGAGTTCGTTGATGATATCCTCGTGGATAACCTCGAAGGTAGTCATTCCCACCAGTGTCTGCTGATGACCGTGGTTCAGGTCGACAGGCACATTGCGATAGGCGATACCTTTCATATAGACATCGAACACCTTAGCTGCCATCTTGCCGTATCGCATATCGCCAGTAGCGGCATAGATGCGGGCAGCATCTCGGGCAATGCCCATAATCTGTCGGTTTACGCTGGCAATATTACAACCTGTCTTGGCTGGCGAAGTCTTCTCCATCTTGCCTGACGCCTTGCTTACATAGGTTACATTGCCCAATTCATCGTCATCGAAAGGAATCATATCTTCCAGACGGGGACGATTGTATTGCGAAGCCGTTCCACGGGTTCCGTTATATTTCACGGTGGGTTCCGGGGCACGTTCTCCCCCCACCTTCGCAAAGGTTTCACCATTTACGAAGACATCAGAAGCGTGGGTGTTCCAGAACATCTGCAGTCGGGAATAGAGCCAGTCGGGCTGCGCATCTACCTTCTGCATCACGTTTTCTATCTTCCCCTTGAGATTGGTTATCTCTGGGTCTTCCGCCTTTTTCCTGCTCTTAGCAAAGCCATCAGAAGCATTAGCCAGGAGCAGGCAAACCACTAAAATCATGTATAAAACTTTCTGTCTCATGCGATATTTCTTTTATTTTATTTGCTAATAATACGATTGAAAAGGGGGATATACGTAGTATTTGCATAAAAACAAATTTCAAAAAGCCCCGACTACATCTTAGTAGCCGAGGCTTTCTTTCAAAATCTTGTATATTTTTATGTTTCTTCTATCTTCCAATCCCCTATAGTTCGCTTTTGGCTATCATAATTAATTCCCACTTTAACCAATCGCTTTCCATCTGCCGAATAAGGTATCAGATATCCCTTATCGTCTATCTGCCTCAAAGCCTCATCTGCCGATTTATCATATTTCAACTCTATTACATACACGGTATCAGGCATGTGCAGAACGGCACCAGCCCTACCTATTGCACTATCTTCTTCCACCAGGATATAAGCACCCAAGAGGTTGAAGATGAGATAGAACACCGTTTGAAAATCTTTCTCGTTTTTATTAGACAGACGGTTGGAGATACTAGCAAGATAAGCTTGCATCTTCTGAAGGGCGCCATCCATGTTGTTGCCATAGAGCTGTTCCAAAAAGGCAAAGATAAAACTATTATTATCCAATTGAATTGGAGACAGATAGTTTGGCGCCAGCGATTTCAACATCCCTATGCGCACTTCCCTGTTAGGATAGTCCAGCTGATAGCATTGCAATAGCGGATTATACTTCTTGATGGTAAGATAACCACTCTGGTAGAGCAAAGGAAGCGCTGAAGTCATCTGCTCTGGCGAAACATCAAAGTCATCAACCCCTACACTTTTCTGCTCTATATCCATTACTCCCACATGATACTTCTGCAAAGTCTTGATGAGATAACTTGGCGTACCGGAACTGAACCAATAAGCCGAAACCTTTTTGTTCTTCAAGGCCTTCACAAGACTGAAAGGATTGAATATATCTTCAGAATGATCACTGAAATGATAGCCATCATAATATGACGTCAGTTCACCTATTGTCCCTTCAAAGGTTCTGCCTAAATGCTTTGCCAACAACTCCACATCGGCCTTCATATCATTCAGAAGTTCCGCCTTACTGATACCGCAGATAGCAGAATACTGGTCGAACATGCTGATATTATCCAGGTTGTTGATTTCACTAAAGATACTTAATTGAGAGAACTTGGTAATACCAGTAATAAAAACGAAACGCAACCAAGGGTCCAAGTATTTTATAGGGCTATAGAAGTTCTTCATGATCAAACGGAGTTCTACCAGATTTTCCTTCTCATGCACGACATCCAGCAAAGGAGCATCATACTCATCGATGAGAATGACTACCTTCTGTCCCGTCTGCTTATAAGCACGTTTTACCAGACATTCCAAACGCTGGTTAGTCTTAATAGCCCAATCTTCCGTACCATAGATTTGTTCCAGCTGGCTTAGCTTACCTTCCAATTCATTGATTAAGTCAGCAGGATTCATGTGCTTTGCCGTACTCATATCAAAATGAAAAACTGGATACTTTACCCATTCCTTCTCATAATACCCAAGGGCAAGCCCATCAAACAGATTCTTTCTTCCTTCAAAATAAGCCTGAAGCGTAGAGACAAAAAGAGACTTTCCGAATCGTCTTGGGCGACTCAGAAACAGATATTTGGATCCATTTCTTACGAAATCCACAATATACTTAGTTTTATCCACATACACATAGTTTTCTTCTCGTATCTCAGAGAAGGTTTGTATGCCCACCGGATATTTTCTAATCTCTTCCATAGTTTTCCTTCTTTATATTCCGCTGCGAAGTTACGAAGAAAAATGCATATACGCAAAGGTTTCATCGAAAAATTTCAATGTTAACAAATCTAACTCGCTCTAAATTGGACTTTGATTGAAAATCAAGAAGTTGGGCGTTTGCCTATATTATATAGGTAACAATATGGAAACGAGCGGACTTCTGC